>CAIZHC010000205.1 GCA_903932705.1 uncultured Actinomycetes bacterium
GGGCCAATGAGTGTTAATCCACGTTCTAACTCTTGACCCCGCAGTTCGGCCATTTTTTGGATAATGGAGTCGTAATTCTCTTGTAGAACAATCGAAGGGCTTTCGATAGAACTCTTGTACTTTATTGAAGCTGGTTTTTCAGGAGAGATATTGGCGTAGATTTTTGTGAATAAAGGAGTGAACTCTTCTAGAAGGGTAATTCGAGCAGCGATAATTTCCGCGCCGAATTTCGCGACTTGTTGGTCCCATGATTCCAATGAAGAACTATTAGAGCGAGTCTTTAATAGTGCGTTTCTCTGTCTTACTGCTCGTTCATAATCAGTAATCACGCCAGCGAGTCTTGGGGATCTCAAAGTCACAATTTGATCAATGAATCTTCTGCGTTCAGATGGGTCGCCGCGTACTAAATCCATATCTTCAGGTGAGAAATAAATACATTGAACTAAACCAAAGAGTTCCTTCTGGCTTCGGACTGGGTTTTGATTTATACGCGCGCGATTCGCTTTATCTGCATTAATCTCAAGCTCTACCAAAATCTCTCTATCAGGGTGTTGCACTTTGGCGCGGGTGTATGCAGAGCTTTCACCTAACTTCACAAGCGGCTGATCACCGGCTGTTCGATGTGAGGAGAGAAAGGCCATATACATAACCGCTTCAACAATATTGGTTTTACCTTCGCCATTGCGCCCCAAAAAGACCGTAATCCCTTTATTTAAAGGTAGGTCTAACTCACTATAAGAACGAAAATTCTTAAGTGAGAGGTGGGAGAGGTGCACGCTTTATTAAGCGCCGTAGCGCATCGGCATCAGTAAGTACTGATAACTAATATCGCGCGTTCCGGAGAGCTCGTGCTTGCCTGTCAACACCGCCGGCTTATTTCCACCAGTGAAATTTATTTGTACATATGGGGTGCCGATAGCTTGCAAACCATCTGTTAAATATTGTGGGTTGAAAGCGATGTTGATCGGCTCCCCTGTGTAAATAATTTCAAGCTCTTCTGTTGCTTGTGCATCTTCACCAGCTCCAGCTTCAAGTTGAAGAGTGTTGTCAGCAAATATGAGACGGAGTGGAACTGTCTTATCGGTGACAAGAGCGACACGGCGAACTGAATCTAAGAATGGAGCAACTTCTATTGTCGCCTCAGCGACAGACTCTGAAGGAAGTAGGTGTTTGAATGGTGGGAATGTTCCGTCGAGTGTTCTTGAGGTCATTGTTTTCAACTCAGAGAGAAATCCAATAAGGCGCTCATTGGAAGTTGTGGGTGAGAGCGCAAGGGTGACTTGGGAATGTGCAGTAAGAGATTTTGCTGCATCGGAAAGTGTGCGCGCACGTACTAGGGTATTAACTTCAATATCCGGGCTCTTTGCTTGCCAATTAAGTTCGCGAACCGCTAAGCGATATCGATCTGTTGCAGCAAGAGTGATTTTGTTCTGGTTGATTTCAATATGAACACCAGTAAGTGTGGGAAGTGAGTCGTCTTTTCCAGCAGCAATTGCAACCTGGTTAACTGCGTGTGCAAAGACATCACTTGGAATAACTCCCGCAGTCTCTGGAAGCTCTGGAAGTGTTGGGTATTCGTTGACCGAGAGGGTTGGAAGTGTGAACTTCGCGGTTCCGGCTGTCACGAGTACACGACTACCGTCTAAGGTGAAGGTGATTGGTTTATTTGGGAGCGAGCGGGCGATCTCAGCTAAGAGGCGGCCAGGTACTAAAACTTTTCCTTTGGCTGTGATGTCCGCTTTTAAAATTGCTTTTGTGGAAGTTTCAAGATCAGAACCTGTAAGGGTGATTGAGGTATCTACATCGATCATGATTCCAAGGAGCTCGGGTTTAATAGGGCGGGTTGAAAGGCTGCGGGCCACCCAGTTAACTGCATCTACCAACTCTGTTGGCTCAACCAAGAACTTCATCTCTACCTCTTTCTAAAACCTTCACAAGTCTAAGGTTTCGCTCTGACGCCTTAGTTCCTGACCATCACTAGTTATTGCTTTCACTCTCTTTATATCTATTTAAAGTTATTCGTAGTAACCAGAGGTAATTTCTGTGGAAAAGATTAAAACCGCAGGTGAACTACGGTAAAACCTTCTCTACAGTTGTGGGCAACCATGTGGAAAACTCTCTGAAACCACCCCTCTTAGGCGCTTCCTTAACAGTTTTAACACAGTTATCCCAACAAAACCCCCTTATTACCCACAGTTATCCACAACTTACCCACATCTGGGGTTAGTTCGTAACCTAATTTTTAGATTGCAGCTTAATTCTGTTGGTCAACTCAGTGACTTGGTTGTAAATCGAACGGCGCTCGGCCATCAATTGACGGATCTTACGGTCGGCATGCATAACCGTGGTGTGGTCGCGGCCCCCAAAGGTCTGGCCAATCTTAGGTAGTGAGAGGTCGGTCAATTCGCGGCAGAGGTACATCGCAATCTGACGGGCGTTCACCAAAACCCGGCTCCGGCTGGTCCCACACAGGTCTTCCAAGGTGAGACTGAAGTATGAGGCGGTCTGAGCCATAATCGTTGAGGAGGTGATCTCGGGCCCAACCTGGTCTGGAATCAAATCCTTCAAAACAATCTCTGCCAAGCCCATATCCACTGGTTGGCGGTTGAGTGAGGCGAAGGCGGTCACCCGAATAAGGGCGCCTTCCAACTCCCGGATATTGGAGGAGATCTTGGAGGCGATGTACTCCAAGACATCATCGGGGGCATTGAGCTTGTCCTGCGCCGCCTTCTTGCGCAAAATCGCAATACGTGTCTCAAGCTCTGGAGGCTGGATATCTGTAATCAAACCCCATTCAAAACGAGAGCGAAGGCGATCTTCCAAAGTAGTGAGCTGTTTTGGAGGGCGATCACTTGAGATAACAATCTGTTTGTTGGCGTTATATAAAGTATTAAAAGTGTGGAAGAACTCTTCCTGCGTCCGCTCTTTATTTTCTAAGAACTGAATATCGTCAACTAATAGAACATCGAGATCGCGATACCTTCTTTGAAAAACAGAAGCTTTGTCATCACGAATTGAGTTAATAAAATCATTTGTAAATTCTTCAGAGGAGACATATCGCACCCGAACTGAGCCGTACAACTCTTTCGCATATGCCCCAATAGCGTGCAGGAGATGGGTTTTACCTAACCCCGACTCACCGTAAATAAATAGCGGGTTATAAGCCTTTGCTGGAGCTTCGGCTACCGCCACAGCTGCGGCGTGCGCAAAACGATTCGATGCGCCGATTACAAAGGTTTCAAAAATGTAACGTGGGTTTAATTGGGATTGTTCTTGTGGAAGTTTCGCTCCAGAATCACGGCCGGTGCCACTCTTAGGTTGCACATCAGGAACGCTCTCATCAATGAGATCTTCATCAGGTTCATCAACCTCTAAGTTTTCATCAACCGTTACAGCGATGTTGATTTTTTGACCGAGTTGGTTGGTGAGTATTTCGTTGAGCGCGGATTTAACACGCAACTCCAGAAAATCTTTGGCGAATTGGTTAGGGGTGTTAAGAAGGAGGGTCGCTCCACCTTCACCTTGGAGTAGGCCGAGAGGTTTAGTGAGAGCTAAAAAGGCCCGATGTTGCGGGGACTCGGCGGCCATCGCCTCAACCACCAACGCCCATAGGGTGTTGAGATCAACCTCTTCTAATAAAGCCATACCCGTCCCATACCGATCCCTCATAAGTTCCAAACAGGGAACCACTGAATAGGGTTATCCCCAAAGTTATCCACAGCCTGTGGTCTAAACCCCACCTTGAGGGTAAGGGAGAACGAAACCTGTGGATAGAGCGCGAACCTAGGGGGCTGTGGAGAAAAGCGCAAGTGGTTTATCCACACTAATTCGGCTAACCTTGCCCTTCCGCTGTGGCCCTAGCTGGTGCCAACCCCGAACCCTTATACAGCTAGGAGAAAATGAGGAATTATGAGTAAGCGTACCTATCAGCCAAATAACCGTAAGCGCGCCAAGAAGCATGGCTTCCGTGCACGTATGGCCACACGTGGTGGACGATCAGTTCTTTCGTCACGCCGCGCAAAGGGTCGCACTCGCATCTCAGCCTAAATCGTGCTTCCAGCATCCAACCGTATGCGCAGAGGCCAAGATTTTTCACGAACAACAAAGACTGGGCACCGAGCGACTTCTGGTTTATTAGTTCTCTACTTCTTAACCCATGAGCAGTTACCTGCTGCCCCACAAGTTGGATTGATTATTAATAAGAGTGTTGGTGGATCAGTAACACGTCATCGAATAGCACGACAACTTCGTCACGCGATGGCGCCACACATTTCCTCGCTCGCTCCCCACACCCAGGTTGTAATTAGAGTTCTTAAAGCACATGACGACTATCGCGCAGATCTCTCAGATCTAGTAGCGAAAGTTGTTAAGAGAACCGGCGCACATCAATGAAGAAGATTTTGATCGCCCCCATTAGGTTTTGGCAGATCTTTATCTCTTCAAATATGGCACCACGGTGTAAATATTTTCCATCATGTTCGCAGTACACCATTGATGCAATCAATGGCTATGGAGTAAAAGGTTTATTTATGGGAGCGTGGAGAATTCTGCGATGTAACCCATGGTCACATGGCGGGGTCGATTACGCCGGCGGCAAGCGAGTTGTATACGAACACCTAAAGGGAGCTAAATAATGAATGCCATATTGCACCCCATTTATTACGCGGTTACATGGGTTATGGTCACCTTCCACACCATGTTGGGATGGGTTTTAGGTAAGAACTCACATGAGTCACTCAAGTGGACACTCTCCATCGTTCTTCTCGTGGTACTTATTCGTGTCATATTGATTCCTCTCTTTGTGAAGCAGATTAAATCGCAGCGCGCGATGACAGCTCTGCAGCCACATATGAAAGAGATTCAAAAGAAGCATAAAGATGATCGCCAGAAGCAATCTGAAGAGATGATGAAGCTCTACAAAGAGCATAAGACAAACCCTCTTGCTCCATGTCTTCCATTGTTGGCTCAAGCACCAATCTTCTTTGCACTCTTTCGAGTATTGAGCGGAATCGCACATAACACTTCTTATGTTCCAAATGTGCTCACCGCAAAACTTCTTGCAACTGCACATGATGCAAAGTTTTTAAGCGCCCCAATTGCAGATAGTTTTCTTAGTCACAATGCAACAACAGGAACAAAGATTGTTACCGTCTGTTTGATTGCATTTATGTCAGCAACAACATTCACAACTCAGCGTCAATTGATGGTTAAGGGAATGCCAAAGGTTGATCCATCAAACAATATGATGGCCCAGCAACAGAAGATCATGTTGTATGTCTTCCCATTTATCTTTGCTATCTCTGGCGTGAACTTCCCAATCGGTGTTTTGATTTATTGGTCGACCACCAACCTCTGGACCTTCGGGCAGCAGTATTGGGTTATCAAGAGAAACCCAACACCAGGATCTCCTGCCTATGAAGAGCTACAACGGAAGCGTGGAATTACCGGAACGGCTACAAACCCTGGCTCCAGCAGCCCAGAAGGTATGACTGAGGCGCAACTAGAGGCTGAAGCTAATAAGAGCCGCCAACGCCAACAGCCAAAGAAGAAGAAACCCCGTAAGTAACGTACAAAACGTTACAAAGTAGTACAAAAAGGTTTAATTCCGACAGAAAGGCAAGAAAATGACTGAAGTTGAGAGCCCAAAGAAGTCCCTTATTGCGCGCCTTGAAGAAGAGGGTGATGTAGCTGCTGATTACCTGGAGGGGCTACTTGATATCGCCGATCTTGATGGCGATATTGATATTGACGTTGAGAATGAACGAGCTTCTCTGGCAATCGCCGGCGGTGCACTCTCCCATTTAGTTGGAGATAGTGGAGAGGTCCTCGACGCTCTGCAGGAGTTAACCCGCCTCGCCGTTCAGACATCGCTCGGAGAGCGCTCCCGACTCATGCTCGATATTGATAATTTCCGCAGCAATAAGAAGGCTGAGCTCACCAAACTCGCCCATGAGATTGCTGAAGAGGTTAAGAGCTCTGGTGAGCAGGTAAAACTCAAGCCTATGAATGCCTTTGAACGTAAGGTCATCCACGACACTATTCAAGAGATTGGCCTCACTAGCGAATCTGAGGGTGAAGAGCCAAACCGCTGCGTGGTTGTACTACCCGCTTGATTGTTTCACGTGAAACTCTCCTAGATGGTTATTTCAAGGAGAGTAGAGATAAGACCGACCGCTACGCCGAGATCTTGAAAACATGGGGGATTGAGCGCGGTCTTGTTGGCCCCAAAGAGGGCGATCGTATCTGGGAGCGACATATTGCTAACTGCCTACCGGTCACCACACTAATCCCCGAAGGGGTTAAAGTCGTCGATATCGGCTCCGGCGCAGGACTTCCTGGAATCGTTATCGCTTTAGCCCGTCCCGATCTTGAACTTACCCTGATTGAACCACTGCAACGCAGGGTTGATTTCCTTAATGAGGTTGTTGCTCTACTTGAGCTTCCAATTACAGTTATTCGTGGCAAGTCAGAGAGTGTAAAGAAGAGTTTTGAGGTGGTAACTGCGCGAGCAGTGGCGCCACTCCCAAAACTCCTAAACATCTCGTGGCACCTAGTGAAGAGCCAAGGTGCGCTCATGGCGATGAAGGGGGAGGCGGCCCAAGCGGAGATTGATGCTACTGAGCCAAAGAAACACTCCGCCACAACCCTACACACCCTGGAGTTGCCAGGATTTGAAATATCGCGGGTAATTGAAGTCCGAAAGACTGCTTAACTACATCCATGAGTGATTCACGTGAAACATGGGATGAGGGATCCAAGAAGGTTGTTGGAATCCGCCGGCTTAAAGAGCCAATGCCTCAACCCATCAAAACACGAATTTTCACCGTCGCAAATCAAAAGGGCGGGGTTGGAAAGACAACCTCAGCGGTAAATATTGCGGCAGCGATGGCGATGGGAGGGTTAAAAGTCCTCGTAATTGACCTTGACCCACAAGGAAATGCCTGCACCGCCCTCGGGGTTGATCGAAACAAGACCCCAGGTATGTATGAAGTGCTCGTTGACGAAGTTCCCCTTAAAGAGACAATTCAAAAAGTCGCTGGATTTCCAAGTTTGGAATGTGCTCCTGCAAACCGTGAATTAGCTGGCGCAGAAATAGCTCTCGTCACCTATGTGGCACGTGAAAGCATTCTCAAAGGTGCCTTGCTGGAATATTTAAAAGAACGCGACGAACGTGGCGACCGTCTTGATTATGTCATCATCGATTGCCCTCCAAGTTTGGGTCTCTTAACTATTAACGCGCTCACCGCTGCAGAGGAAGTGCTAGTTCCTATTCAATGCGAGTACTACTCGCTCGAAGGAATCTCATTATTAATGGAGACCCTCGGAAAGATTCAAAAATCACTCAACCCATTAGTTCGCGTAACCACAATCTTGTTAACAATGTTTGATTCCCGAACCCGTCTTGCAAATGATGTTGCCGATGATGTTCGCAGACACTTTCCAAATGAATTAATTGACATTCCGATTCCCCGCGCAGTTCGTATCTCAGAAGCACCATCATTTAATCAAACAGTCATGACCTATGACGCATCATCACCGGGAGCAATTGCTTACATGAGCGCCGCTCGCGAAATTGCACGGAGAGGATCTGCGGCATGAGCGCAACACGTAAAGGCGGATTAGGTCGCGGGCTTGACGCACTCATTCCCACAACAACTATTGGTGAAGTTACAAATAGCGAAGGCGTTATTGCCGGCACAGCTCTTGAAGTTGATATCAACTCAGTTCAACCTAATAGCAAACAACCACGAACTTACTTTGATGAAGAAGCACTCAAAGAATTAGCAGCATCCATTAAAGAAGTTGGAGTGATGCAACCACCAGTCGTTCGAAAAATTGGTGAAGATAAATATGAATTAATTATGGGAGAGCGTCGTTTACGCGCCTCTAAATTGGCAGGGTTAAAAACAATTCCAGTTATTTTGCGCGCATCGCAAGATAATGAGATGTTACGTGAAGCGCTTCTTGAAAACATTCATCGCAGCCAACTCAATCCCTTAGAAGAAGCTGCTGCTTATCAAAATCTCATCAACGATTTTGAATATACCCATGATGAAGTTGCTCAAAAAGTTGGTAAGTCTCGATCACTCGTAACAAATACCCTTCGCCTTCTTAATCTTCCCGCATCCGTACAACGCAGAGTTGCAATTGGAATTTTGTCTGCAGGGCATGCACGCGCCCTGCTCTCTTTAGTGGATACCGCAGAAATTGAATCACTTGCAAATCGAATTGTTGCTGAAGGTTTAAGTGTGCGCGCCACCGAAGAGATTGTTGCTATGCATGATGGCAAAGGTAAGAAAGATAAGAACCGCGAAAAAGCACCAATAAACCCCGCACTTAAAGCACTTGGGGATGAACTCGGAAACAAATTAGACACTCGCGTGAGTATCGAATTGGGCAAAGAGAAGGGGCGAATTTCAATTGAATTCGCAGATGAAGTAGACCTTAGAAGAATCGCACAACTACTTAAATAATTGCGCGGTTTTCCATCTCTGTTCTAATTACTCCACCAAGAGCCTTTACGCCTTCGCGAATGCGCTCTGGTGTTGGGTGACAATATGAAAGTCGCATAGACCAACTTCCAAAACCATCTGCATAAAATGCTGTACCAGGGACATAAGCAACCTTTGCCACAATTGCTTTTGGCATCAATGCGGTCGTATCAATCTCCGGAGGAAGTGTTACCCAAACATAAAAACCGCCGCCTGGCTTAGTCCAACTTGCACCCTCTGGAAAATATGCTTCCAAGCTTTCAAGCATTGCATCGCGACGCACCTTGTAAAGTTTGCAGAAAGAGGCAATCTGATCACGCCATGGTTGATCCGCGAGATAACCGCTAATTGAGAGTTGAGTAAAGTTTGAAGGGCAGAGGATTGAACTCTCGGCAGCGATAACCAATTTCTCTTTGAGAGATTGTGGAACAAGAGCCCAGCCAACGCGGAATCCTGGAGCAATTGTCTTGGAGAAAGATCCCAAATAAATAACATTTTCTGAATCTTGTGCACGCATTGCATTGGGCGATGGTCTA
>CAIZHC010000206.1 GCA_903932705.1 uncultured Actinomycetes bacterium
CCGAGATGTTGATCTGGAAGAAAGAAGATTTTCTCCCCGCGCTCAAAGGCCCATTTCATTGCCCGCTCTGCATTAGATGAGGTGCAGACTGTTCCGCCATTTTCTCCAGTGAAACTCTTAATTGCTGCCGTGGAGTTCATATATGTAACTGGAATTGTCTTTCTGGCAATGCCGACTTTTTTAAAGTGATCCCAAGCCGCTTCAACTTGTTGCGCCCCAGCCATATCTGCCATGGAGCAACCAGCAGCAAGATCGGGGAGGATCACCTTTTGATTAACGCTGGTAAGAATGTCGGCGGATTCAGCCATAAAGTGGACGCCACAGAAGATGATGTGCTCGGCGCTTTGGTTGCTCGCGGCAGCCTGTGCCAACTTAAAGGAGTCGCCGGTGATGTCGGCGAAGTCGATGACTTCATCTCGTTGGTAGTGATGTCCCAGAATCATCGTGGAGGAGCCGAGAGCTGCCCGAGCCTTTTTGGCGCGCTCAACTAGATCGGGATCGCTCGCCGCAGGAAGTTCGCCATCGCAGGAAACCCCGCGTTCACTTAACGGGTCGGAGTTTCGTCCCAAAAGTAGCAAGTCTGCTAATGCTCCAGAGGCCATAGTTTGATTTTAGAGGTATTATTTCGCGCATGAGTACTGAAACCGCCCAAGACATCACCATCTCCTCTGTCTCAACTGCAACAGGCATTCTCCTGACTGATGTTGCCGCCGAAAAGGTTGCAGCTCTCCTTGTTCAAGAAGGTCGCGATGACCTCAGCCTTCGCGTAGCAGTTCAACCTGGCGGATGCTCAGGGTTGCGCTACCAGTTGTACTTCGATGATCGTGCGCTAGATGGCGACACAGTTTCTACCTTTGGTGCCGTTAAAGTCGTCACCGACAAGATGAGCACGCCTTACCTCATGGGTGCATCAATCGATTTCGTAGACACCATTGAGAAGCAGGGCTTCACGATTGATAACCCAAATGCACAAGGTTCTTGTGCTTGCGGCGACTCTTTCAACTAACTCTCTCTAGAAGCGCTGCATGAAAGTTGCCGTTGCTGGCTCAGTTGGCCGCGACCATTTGATGACCTTCCCTGGGAAGTTCACTGACTCCCTCGTTGAAGGCTCATTAGCCAAAGTTTCTCTCTCCTTTCTCGTCGACAACCTCGATATTCATCGCGGGGGATGCGCGGCAAATATCGCATTTGGTATGGGCGCTCTCGGTCTGAACCCGTTGCTTGTTGCTGCCGTCGGTAAAGACTGGGCTGATTACAACGACTGGCTCGTCCGACATGGCGTCAACACTGAGCATGTAAAGATCTCAAAAGAGTTGTATACCGCTACTTTTATCGTAACTACCGATGAGGAACTCAATCAGATTGCATCATTCTTTCCGGGTGCTATGTCTGAAGCTCGCGAACTTGATATCGCAGCAATCGCAGAACGCGAAGGGGGATTAGACCTCTTTCTGATCGGACCTGATGACCCTGATGCGATGCTCCGTCACTCAGAAACAGCGCGTCGAGTGGGAATTTCATTTGCTGCAGATCCATCCCAGCAATTAGCTCGCATGGATGGTCCCGCGGTTAAGCAACTTGTAACGGGCGCAAAATACTTGTTTCTTAATGAATACGAACTAGCTCTCATGTTGCAGAAGACCGGTTGGTCTGATGCTGAACTTTTTAATCAAGTGGAAGTTCGAGTTGTAACTCTTGGCTCAAAGGGTGCACGGATTGAAGAGCATGGCAAGCCAACAATCACCGTTGGAGCGCCAGCCGAGAAGTCAAAGATTGACCCCACTGGCGTTGGAGATTCTTTCCGTTCAGGTTTTCTTGCAGGTCTCTCGTGGGATCTCGGCCATGAACGCTGCGCTCAACTTGGTTCAATGGTTGCAACCTTCTGTTTAGAGACAAAGGGAACTCAAGAATATTTCTATGATCGCGAGCAATTCATGGAGCGCTTCCTAGAGGCATACGGCCAAGAAGCTGCCGACGAAGTTGCGCGCCATATCAACCCCCGCATGGGTTTATAAGCGTTTAATTAAATATTTATCTGGACCAATAACTTCAAAGGAATGTCCGGTCATGCGAGACCAGGCTGATAAATCTGCAAGAGTTGCAGGATCATCGCTTAATAAAATAATTTCCGCATCAACTTTTATTGCGCGAGCTAAATTAATGATTGGTAGCGGGCAGCGCATACCCAGACAGTTCAGTTCCATTTACTCTCTTAACTCTCGCACTATTTCTTTAAGAGTCTTCAGGAAATTCTTAACTTCAACTTCGGATATCTCGTTATGCAAAGTCATCCGAATATTCCCGTGGGTTAACAACCCCATCGCGGCTAGTACATGGCTGGGCTCCAGATTTGCAGAGCTACATGCAGAACCTGAGTCGACCGCAAAGCCTTTTTGATCAAGTTCGGCTACTAATCTTTGAGCATCTGTGTAAAGGATTGAGAAGGAGAGCAAATGTGGAACTGCGCTCTCATTGCTTCCAGCGATATCTACATCTGGGATCTCGGTTGACACGTAATTGCGAATGAAGGAATTAATCTCTGTAATTCGTGCGAGATTCTCCTTGTACTCCAAGACGTGTGCCTCAAGGGCCAAGGCGCTAGCCATGGCAAGGGGGAGTGAGTATTCAGAATTTGTAATCGCGTTATCTAGATGGGGAAGCGGATTTTTCCAGATTGAACGATCGGCTACTGCGAAGATTCCAAGGCCGGCTGGACCTTGCCAGGATTTCGAACTCCAAAGAGCTGTTCTCCAATTCGAGGGGAGGTCGGCTAGATGTCCGGAGCCGGTGGCATCTACAAAAATTCGTCCGGCGAAATCCTGAGGTTGTGCGGATCGGATTCCAGTTTCGCCATTGATAGCCTGCCAAGCCAACACATCGTCGGTATCTCCGCTCGGATATTGGACCTCACCTTTAATGGAGACTGGGAGTCTTTGCCCACCAGAACTTTCGGCTATCGCGAAGACTTCAGAGCGATCCACAGCGGAGAAAAAAAGGGTTGAGCCAGGGTTCAGAAGTCCGGAGATTCCGAGATGAAAGCCCAGGGAGGGATCTGCCAGGAATTCAAGGTGCCGACTTTGGATACCGAGGTGGCTGGCGAAGATCTCTTTCGCCTCATTTTGCAATATGGCTGCCTGGCGGGAGGCCACAGGGATTTTGGTGGGATCAGCCCAGCCCCTGTCGAAGGCATCGCTCAGGAAGGCCCTAGCGGCAGGGTGGAGCGGTGATTCGCTCTGGAAGTTGCCTGTGATTGAACCCACCCTAAGAACGGTACCCGCCTTGGACACGCTTAGCGAGCGAGATGGTTATCCTTCTCCCATGCGTCGTAACCGCCGAATTCTCGGACTTTTAGCCATTTCGACCAGCACTTTGCTGCTCACTTCGTGCTCCAATAAGAACATATCTGGACTTGGTTTTCCTAAGGGAACCTCCAGCGTAAACAACATTTCTGGGTCACTCTGGTACTGGGCATGGATCACCGCAGCCATCGTTGGTATCGGAACTTTCATCCTTCTGATGTGGCCAGTCTTCTTCCACCGCAAGAAGAACGAAGAGTTCCCTAAGCAGACTCGCTACAACATTCCAGTTGAAGTCGCTTACACACTTATTCCTTTTATCATCGTCGCAGTTCTCTTCGGTTACACCGCTCGCGATGAGTCCCGCATCACCAAGATTGATACTCCTGCTACCGCACCGCATAACATCACAGTTAATGCTGAGCAGTGGTCATGGCAGTTCACATATAACGACGCTCCAAGTGCGCCAACTGTCACCGGTACACCTGCGCAACGTCCTGAGCTCGTACTTCCACTCGGCGAGAAGGTTCTATTTACGATAACTTCGAGCGATGTTGACCATGGTTTCTGGATTCCCGCTTACATGATTCAAATCGAGGCTCTTCCGCATGTAACCAACCACTTGGAATTCTCTGCTGAGAAGTTGGGAACATTCCCAGGTCGCTGCAACATCCTCTGCGGTCGCGATCACTCTCAAATGCTCTTCACGGTAAAAGTTGTTACCCCTGCGCAGTACACCGCTTACATCAACTCCCTTAAGGTGGCATAACGATGACAACTTTCGCAGAACCAACTACTCCAACCTCAACATACGGAGCAGTC
>CAIZHC010000207.1 GCA_903932705.1 uncultured Actinomycetes bacterium
TGTTGAAGATGTAATTGTCGAAGAGGTTGTCGAGACAGTAATTGAGCAAGAAGTAGTTGCTGAAGTTGCTGCTCCAGAGGCAGTCGTTGAGACTCCAGCAGTGGTTGAAGAGACAGTTGCAGAAACTGTTGAAGCACCTGCAGCTGAAGCAGCACCTGAAGCTGAACAAGCTTAACAATTCTTAAGATGCGCCTTCCAAAGAAGGGTTCGCTGTTACGAGAAGTACCGATCATTGTTGTATCGGCGCTGGTCGTCGCGGTAGTTATCAAAACCTTCTTTATCCACTTCTTCTTCGTTCCATCAGGATCGATGGAGAACACCTTGCGGGTAGGCGATCGCATCGCGGTTAATAAATTCTCAGCGATGTTTAGCGATATTCGCCGTGGCGAAGTTGTCGTCTTTAAAGATCCCGATAATTGGTTAGGCGCAGCTCCAGCAACAACAGGCAACACAATTACTCGAGATATCAAACGTGCTCTTGTCGATGTAGGTGTACTTCCAGATCCAGCTGAACAATATTTGGTTAAGCGTGCGATTGGAGTTGGGGGAGATCACGTAGTTTGTTGCGATGTTAAAGGTCGCTTGCAAGTGAACGGAACTTCGATCAATGAGCCGTATCTCTACCCGGGTAACGCTCCAAGTGATTCTAAATTTGACGTAACCGTTCCTAAGGGATTTATCTGGGTGATGGGCGACCATCGTGGCGCAAGTGCAGATTCACGCTTCCATACTGATGATATTCATAAGGGATTTGTTCCTCTAGGTGACGTTGTTGGTCGTGCAGAGTTTGTCGTCTGGCCGCTCAATCACGCGAAATTCCTTTCAGTTGCGCACGATCTTTCGAGAGTTCCAGTTAAGAAGTAGCCCCTATGGTGGGCATTGAAGGATCTCTCCGCGCGAGTGGAATACATCGCATTGCAGGGGTCGATGAAGCAGGTCGCGGTCCATGTGCTGGTCCACTTGTTGTTGCAGCTGTAATCCTCAAAGATCCAGACGCCTCGGAATTAGCACAGGTACGGGATTCAAATGCACTCACAGAGAGGGTTCGAGAAGAACTATTCGAAGTCATTCAAGGCGAAGCACTCTCATATTCCATTATCGAAATATCACCAGAAGAGATCGATCGCATTGGACTACACAAATCAAACATTGAGGGAATGCGACGGGCAATCCACTCGCTTTCAATCACACCTGAATATGTGCTCACAGATGGCTATGCCATTGAAGGGCTAGCTATTCCCAACCTCGCGGTCTGGAAAGGCGATCAAGTTGCCCTAAGTATCAGCGCCGCCTCCATCCTTGCCAAGGTTTACCGCGACCGCATCATGCGCGAGATGGACGTTAAATATCCGGGCTATGGTTTCGCTAGGCACAAGGGGTATATAACTGCGGCTCATACTGCGGCTCTCAATGATTTAGGCGTTACAGAGATTCATCGAAAGAGCTTTGCGAATATCGCCTCACTTTCTATTAACAGGTAATACTTATCAACATTCACTTTTGTTGATCCGCGCCTTAGTATTTTCCACTTGTAATTTTGCTGCATGGGAACTCGTGCGCGTCAAGTAGGAGTTGATGGCGAAACCCTCGTTGCCTCTTACTTACAAGATCAGGGTGCAGAGATTATTGCGCGCAATTGGAGAATCAAAGAGGGCGAGATTGATATTGTCGCGAGATTGCAGAGAACACTTCTCTTTGTTGAGGTTAAGAGCCGCTCTAGTTCTGCATTCGGGCATCCTCTTGAAGCAATAGATAAGGCTAAAGCTCATCGCTTGCAACGTTTAGCACTTGCGTGGATCGCGCTACATGATCAGTGGGGTGCTGATTATCGTATCGATGCAGCAGCTGTTAACTTCCAGAACGGACTTAAACCGACCATTGACTATCGCTGCGGAGTTCTCTGATGGCCTTGGCGAAGGTAAGAAGTATTGCCCTCGAAGGTTTGCGAGGAGAGATTGTGGATATCGAAGTTGATATCTCAGATGGATTGCCGGGGTACATACTTCTTGGATTGCCTGATTCCGCACTTCTGGAGTCAAAAGAGCGAGTTCGATCTGCTCTTCAAAACTCAGGTGCTACCTGGCCCAATAAGCGGGTAACCGTTTCGCTCTCGCCAGCATGGTTACATAAGGGAGGTTCTGGCTTTGATCTCCCAATAGCTGTCGCGCTCCTTGTGGCACAAGGTGTCTTGCCGGAGGAGAGCGCTAATCGCATGATAATTATGGGCGAGCTCTCTCTTGATGGGTCGGTGAGACCAGTACGAGGTGTGCTTCCCTCACTCATCTCAGCTCTGAATCAAGGATTTGAAGAAGCAATTGTGCCTTTGGGTAATTTGGTAGAGAGCACATCGCTCAACTCGTTGAAGACAATTCCGGTGTCGCACTTACGTGAGGTGATTGCTTTTCTCGTTAATGGTGAAGTTCCGGATGTGCAATTGCCCTTAATTGAAACCAAGGAAGCAGTGCTACCTGATCTCTCAGAGGTTGTCGGACAAGCTGCTGCCAAATTTGCACTTGAACTCACCGCAATCGGTGGCCACCACATATTGCTGATTGGACCTCCAGGCACTGGGAAAACCATGTTGGCTGAGCGGCTTCCATCGATCCTGCCTTCGCTTTCGAACGAGGAGGCACTTGAGGTTGCTGCGATTCATTCAGTCGCGGGCATATTTGATCCAAGAACGCTGAGAAATGGAACGCCTCCATATCTCGCTCCTCATCACACTACGACGGCAACGGCAATGGTTGGAGGTGGGTCGCAGGTGATTAAACCTGGGGCATGCTCAATCGCCCACGGAGGAGTTCTCTTTATTGATGAGGCACCCGAGTGTGCTTCAGGTGTGCTGGATTCACTTCGCCAACCTCTGGAGTCTGGATCGGTTTCCATCTCTCGAGCTCGCGGTACGGTTACGTATCCTGCAAATTTCTTATTAGTGCTAGCTGCAAACCCTTGCCCGTGTGGAGGATTTAATGGACGTGGAAGAGCATGTACTTGTTCTTCACTCCAAATTAGGCGATACATGCAGAAACTCTCCGGCCCGTTATTGGATCGCATTGATATCAAGAGTATTGTCGAAGCTCCCTCACGGGCAGAAATGGCCTCTACCGAAGAGGGCGAAAGCAGTAAGGAAGTTCGTCGGCGAGTCTTACTTGCTCGCGAGATGGCGCGAGAGAGATTTAAATTTGAGAGCTGGTCGCTCAATTCAAAGATTCCAGCCAACCAACTGCGTCACAGATACAAAGCTAACCGCCAGGGAATGTCATTTCTTCATGCTGAACTCGATCATGAGCGCTTAAGTGCGCGAGGCTTCCACAAAGTCTTACGCCTAGCTTGGAGTGTTGCAGACCGAAATGGGGTGCACGTTCCTGGGTTGAGTGAAGTCGAAACTGCATATCGGCTCCGCGAAGGTGTAACCATTCAGTGATTAAAGATAACGCCTCATCACACCTGATCCTTCTCTCACTTTTCGAAGGTGGGAATGAATTCTGGAGCTCGCAATATCTAGAGTTTGGAGCGGATGATTTTCTGGGGCGAATTGCCGCAGGTGAATATGTTGAGAGAAAGCGAGGCGGTATCTCTTTGCAGGATGCACTTTCATCTATTGATGTTTCACAGATAATGGAACAGATGGAAAGTGTCGAAGCTTTCTTAATCACACGTGAAGATTCAGATTGGCCAGGTTCGCTCGATGATTTGAAGGCACCACCTATTGCGCTCATCGGTAGAGGAACTAGATCCGTCCTCGAAGGGGTATCCAAATCTCTTTCAATTGTTGGCACTCGCAATCCGACCGAGTATGGGATTCGAGTAGCGGGAGATTTTGCAGCTGGAGCGATTGATCGCGGATGGTCGATAGTAAGTGGCGGCGCATTCGGAATTGATAGCGCGGCTCATAGAGGTGCCCTTCTTGCCGAAGGCGAGACGATTGCAATTCTTGGGGGAGGAGTTAACTCAGTATTTCCTAGTGGCAATGATCGACTCTTTCGTCAGATTCTAGAGAATGGATTGTTGCTCTCTGAAGTACTTCCAAATGTCCATGCTATTCCCGCAAGATTTCTTATACGGAATCGGCTTATAGCTGCAATATCTCGCGCAACTGTTGTCGTTGAAGCAGCATTTAGAAGTGGCTCATTACGGACGGCGCGGGATGCATCTGAAATCTTCAGACCCGTTCTCGCAGTTCCAGGGCCGATCAACTCTCCAACGAGTGACGGTTGCCACCGTCTCATCGGTGAGCGAACAGCGGAGATCGTTACCTCGATAGCTGATCTGATTGAGTTGGTAGGTCCCTTGGCGCTTTGATGGGACACTTAGCCCATGACAACAGAGCACCGCGCCGGTTTTGTAGCGGTTATTGGACGCCCAAATGTAGGCAAGTCCACGCTTGTTAATGCTCTGGTCGGCAAGAAGATTGTTATTACCTCGGCCCACCCGAATACGACTCGTAATCCAATCCGCGGAATCATCTCTCGCCCGGATTTTCAGATGATCTTGGTTGATACCCCGGGTATCCATAAGCCAAAGACCTTGCTTGGAACCCGCCTCAATGCGATGGTTCAAGAGAACTTGGAATCAGTAGATGCCGCTCTGCTCTGCCTTCCAGCCGATGAAGCGATTGGTGCTGGCGATGAGTACATCGTCAAACAACTCGGTCATATTCGCCACCTCTACATTGCTGTGACCAAGGTTGATAACGCGAAGAACGATGACCTGATTTCAAAGCTCGTTGAGGTTTCCAA
>CAIZHC010000208.1 GCA_903932705.1 uncultured Actinomycetes bacterium
CTTGAAGGGGAAAAATTGCACTTGAGAGGAACTTGGGAAAACCTTGAGTAACAAGAGTTTCGACACCTTCCTTACATCGACGAAAGGAAAGTTAAGTGAATAGAAAATTTGTAGATAAGGTCGCAAGCACAACTGGCTTGCTACTTGCAGCGCTTCTTCTCCTAGCCGGAGGCTTAATGACGTGGGGTTATTCCTTCACAAATAACCAAGTTAAGACTCAGCTTGCAGAACAGAATGTAACCTTCCCTGCCGCAGGCAGTGGCGCAATCACCAGTTTGCCAGCAGCTGATCAAGCACAAGTTGCTAAGTACGCGGGACAGAAGATGCTCAATGGTCGCCAGGCTCAGGTCTACGCAGATCACTTCATCGGAGTTCACCTCAAGGAGATTGCCGGCGGCAAGAGTTATTCTGAGGTAAGTGCAGCAGCGCAAGCAGATCCTTCAAATGCTGCTCTTGCTAACCAAGTTCAACTTCTCTTCCGTGGTTCAACTCTTCGCGGATTGTTGCTCTACGGATATGCCTTCTGGCAGATCGGTCAGATCGCTATGTATGCATCTCTCGTTGCTTATCTCGGCGGAATCCTCTTCCTACTCCTAGCGTTGCTTGGTTTCTTACATGCACGCCGAGTAGCAGCGGAGGAGAAAGCCTAAATATTTTGGCATCCAAAATATAAAGGTTAGAAAAACTCAATAAGTTTGTGGCAGGCGATACTGGACAAATTCAGAGGCCGGCGAATACGAGTCATATAAGACGCGAGCTCGTGTATTGCTCTCTTTAGTTGTCCAGTAGACCCGTCCAGACATCTTGGCACGGGCGGTCACTATCACCGCGTCGATGAGTGACCGCCCGGCGCCAGCCCCACGTACAGTTTCATCAACAAAGAGATCTTCTAAATAGCAATAATCATTTTCGGCCCAGCTCGATGGCCTATATAAAAAGTGAGCAAATCCAATTACTTTTCCATCTACGACAGCCGCTAACCCGTTGAGATTAAACGAGTCATCATGCAGGCGTTGCCAGGTTAACTCGGTCTGTTCCGAAGTTAATGTGGACTCATAAAAAGTTAGGTACCCATCCCACAACTCCAGCCACCGGGATTTGTCTGCCAACTCCAGCGGGCGAATAGTTGTCGAAACTTTACTCAATTACTTAAGAGTTCCTGCAAGTCCAATATTTACAACTGTTAGCCCCAAGAGCGTTACCCAAGTAGCGCGAGAAATTGATTCTGCCTTTGCATGCCTGTAAGCAACCACGAGGATGATGATAAGAACTACGAGTTTGGCCCCGATGGTGCCGTAGTTATAGACCGCATAGTCGGCTGGATGCTTATGGTGCTGTGCATCTCGAATTCCAACCAAAGCCAGGCCAGCGATGAGCGCAGTTAGGGCAGAGTGTGTAAGACCTTTTGGTAGCACCTTCTGAGCTTTTCCAGCCTGAGTCAGAAGGAGAATAACTATCCCTGCGATGCTCAAAAGATGGATGATGATGAAAATTGTTTCTGCGATCTTCATAGAAATCTTCTCTCTTCGTCGGTGAAGTTATTTACTTAATGAGTTATTCAACATGGCGAGCGCAGTACATCCGGCCATCGGCACCTGGTTGCAAGTGTTGGCACGGTAATCCAAAAGATTCGAATGCTGCATCCCCGAATGTGTGCGATAAGCAAGCGCTAAGAGAACGCGCACATTGGTATCTCCATCAGAGGTA
>CAIZHC010000209.1 GCA_903932705.1 uncultured Actinomycetes bacterium
ACATGGGGGCGGCGAACATCCACGGTATTTCCGCAACCGGTGAAATCGTCGTAGGTATCCTCAGTAGCTCGGCGATAAAAGTTACGTGAATCAATTCCACGGAATGAGAGAGTCGGACCGCCGACTCCACCTTCGGCTGTGTGGTTGTAAACAACGTCGAGAATTACTTCAATTCCAGCCTCGTGCAATTTCGCAACCGCTTCACGTAACTCGCTGACGGGATCTTCTGTGGCCGCATAGCCAGAGTGAGGCGCGGAGAAAGCGAGCGCGTTGTAACCCCAATGATTTTCGCGGCCACGAGCATTGATCGCAGGCTCTGAAATAAATTGATGAATCGGCAAGAGTTCGAGTGCGGTAATTCCGAGAGTCTGAAGATATGCAATGGTGCTTGGGTGACCCAGGGCCTTATATGTGCCGCGTTCATTCTCAGGAATTTGATGATTGAACTGGGTGAGGCCGCGGACATGTGCCTCATAAATGATTGTTTTGGACCAGTTAACGATAGGGCGGGTATCTGGGACCCTGCCACTTGCAATCACGACGGAGTGCGGAACAAATTCAATGTTATCTCGGGTATCCATCACCGAAATATCTCCAGTGCCTATGCCGTCGGTAGCAACGTGAGCATAAATCTCTGGAACATACTGCAGCTCACCCGCCACCTTATGAGCGTTAGGGTCCATCAATAATTTATTGGGGTTAAAGCGCCAGCCCTTTTCAGGTTCCCATGGGCCATAAACCCGAAAGCCGTAACGCTGACCAGCTCTAATTCCTTGAAAGTAACCATGATAAATAGGGCCGTTGCGGTCGACTAAGTCATGGCGAGTTTCGACGAATTTTCCATCGGCCACATCAATCAGACAGAGCTCAACTTTTGTTGCGGATGGCGCCCAGATGGCGAAATTGGTTCCCTCATGGGTTACATGTGAACCTAAGTATCTTTGATCGCCGCGTGCCACGCGGACACAATACCCTTACTGAGGAGTGAGCCAAATTGTGGCTAGTGGTGGGACAGCAACGATTGCATGGGTTGGTAGGCCCTTATATTCACTTTGAATTGTATGTATATCGTGCGGTGCAACCCCAGAGCCACCGAATTTCTGATCATCAGTATTTAGAACCAACTTCCAACTGTAATTTCCAGGTAAAGGCAGTTGATATTGATGTTGTGGAACTGGTGAAAAGTTGGTGACAGATACCAGGGGACGTCCATCGTGGCTAAAGCGTGCGAAGGCGACGACATTTGCCGCGCCATCATCAACAACTAACCATTGAAATCCTTCGGGAGTTATATCTCGCTGCCAGAGCTCAGGATGGGATTTGTATGTTGAGTTTAATTCTGCGACTGATGCCTGAATCTGTTGGTGCTCTTGATATTCAGTCAGATGCCAATCAAGTGATTGCGAAGCGTTCCATTCCTCTGATTGCGCGAATTCGCAGCCCATGAAGAGCAGCTTCTTTCCAGGGTGAGCCCACATAAATCCATAGAGAGCTCGGAGATTTGCAAGTTGCTGCCAACGATCGCCAGGCATCTTGGAAATCATGGAGCCTTTGCCATGCACAACTTCATCATGCGAAAAGGGCAGCATGTAATTTTCAGACCAGGCATACAAGATCGCTTTAGTAATTTCATTGTGGTGATACATGCGATGAATTGGATCTTCCTGAATGTACTCCAAGGTGTCATGCATCCAACCCATATTCCACTTAAAACCAAAACCAAGTCCGCCACTTTCCGTAGAGCGAGTAACTCCCGGCCATGCGGTCGATTCTTCAGCGATAATCATGCAGCCTGGAACCTCGCGATAACAGGTTGCTGTTAGCTCTTTTAGAAAACGAACTGCTCCAAGATTTTCACGTCCGCCATGCTCGTTTGGAATCCATTCTCCCTCTTTGCGGGAGTAATCCAAGTACAACATTGATGCAACAGCATCTACGCGAATTCCATCAATATGAAACTCCTGCAACCAGTAGAGAGCGCTGGCAACCAGGAAGTTGCGAATCTCGTTACGGTCATAGTTGAAGATAAGTGTTCCCCAGTCGGGATGCTCTCCCTGACGTGGATCTGCATGTTCGTAGAGCGCTGTTCCATCAAATTGTGCGAGTGCCCATTGATCCTTTGGAAAGTGCGCGGGTACCCAATCCATAATTACGCCGATATTGGCTAGGTGGAGAGAGTCAATTAAGTAGCGAAGTTCATCGGGTGAACCGAATCGAGAAGTCGGCGCGAAGAAAGAGGTAACTTGATAGCCCCATGACGGACCATATGGATGCTCGCAGACAGGCAAGAACTCCACATGGGTAAATCCCATCTCCTTTACATAGGAGACAAGTTCGCTGGCGAGATCTTTATATGTAAGTCCTGGCTTCCAAGATCCAATATGCACTTCGTATACCGAGAGCGCTTCCTCCCATGGCTTTGCATGAGTGCGCTTCTCCATCCATGCAGCATCTTTAAATTCATATCTGCTCTCAGTTACAACTGATGCAGTGTGTGGCGGATGTTCAGTAGCTCTCGCCATTGGATCTGCATGATCTACCCAGTTGCCACCGATTCCTAAAATTGAATACTTGTAAGGAGTATCAGCACCTACGCCAGGAACAAAGAGTTGCCAGATGCCACTGGAACCAAGTGGTGACATCGGATGAGTGTTCTTATCCCAATAATTAAATGAGCCAATCAGCGCAACCGCTCTCGCGTTGGGAGCCCAGACTGAAAAGTTAGTACCGAGAAGTTCGCCCTTTTCATCGCGTCTTACCTGCGAACCAAGCGCTTTCCAGAGTTCTTCATGTCGACCTTCACCAATAAGATAAATATCAAGATCACCTAAACCAGTACTCATAGAGTCACTTTCAGAATATGTCCCACAGGAGTGCCGGGAGAAGCAGGATCTATGCGAATCCAGGTATGAGGTGTGTACTCATACGAGTGTCCAGTGATCAAATCTTGTACGTTAAAGGAACGCTCTTCGAGTCCTAGCTCAAAGAAGTTCCAATGCACAATTGTTTCTTGTGCGTGAATTGGGTCGAGATTTACGATAACCAAAATCAGATTCTCACCTTCGCGCTTTGAGTAGGCGATGATCTTCTCGGAATCTGTGGCATGGAATCTAAGATTGCGTAGACGTTGCAGAGCCTTGTTATCTCGGCGGATTGTATTTAAGAGAGTTACAAATGGGGCAAGGGTTGGCTTACTCCAATCGCGGACCTTGATCTCATACTTCTCGGAATCCAAATACTCCTCTGCACCTTCACGAATTGGAAGATGTTCGTAGAGTTCATAACCCGCATACATTCCCCATGAAGGAGTAAGAGTTGCGGCAAGTAAAGCGCGCATTGCGAAGATAGATGGAGCGCCGCTCTGTAGGTGAAAAGGCAAGATATCTGGCGTATTTACCCAGAAATTAGGGCGAAAGAAGGCGCTCGTCTCTTGGGCAACTTCCGTTGAATAAGTGGTGAGCTCGTGTTTAGTAGTGCGCCAGGTGAAGTAGGTATAGGACTGCTGGAATCCAGCCTTGCCAAGAGCGTGCATCATTGCTGGGCGGGTAAATGCTTCAGATAAGAAGACAACTTCAGGGTGCTCGCGATTGATGCGATTAATTAATTCGTGCCAGAACTGAACCGGCTTAGTGTGTGGGTTATCAACTCTAAAAATCTTTACACCTTTTGAGATCCAGAGAGATAAGACTCGATAGGACTCTTTGAGCATGCCCTCATAATCTTTATCAAAATTAATGGGGTAGATATCTTGATATTTCTTGGGAGGATTTTCAGCGTACGCGATGGTTCCATCTTCGCGGATCGTGAACCATTCTCGATTTGTCTTCGCCCACGGATGATCAGGAGAGCATTGCAGCGCAAAATCCATAGCAATCTCAATCTTGAGTTTTGCAGCTTCCTTCACAAAGTGTTCGAAGTCTTTCATGCTGCCTAGCTCTGGATTGATGCTGTCGTGTCCACCATCTGCATTACCAATTGCCCATGGGACGCCGGGATCAGTTGCGGTTGGAGTTAGCGTGTTGTTGCGGCCTTTGCGAAATGAATATCCGATCGGGTGAATTGGTGGCAGATAGAGAACATCGAATTTCATATCTGCAACGCGCTTGAGTGATTTCTCCGCTGTCTTAAAAGTTCCGCTGACGATGCTTCCATTGCTCTTTAAAATTGCGCCTTCGCTACGTGGAAAAAATTCATACCAAGCGCCAATCAGTGCTCGATCTGGCTCTGCATAGATTGGAAATAGCGATGTACGAGAAGAGAGCGCGCGATCGGGGCTAAAGGCCTCGATATAGAAATGCCACACTCCAACCGAAGTTGGTCGAAGCTCTGCTTCGTAGCGATCAGTCCCCGGCCAATATTCACGCATTCCCATGCGATTTGTCTCAACACCTGTTGGGCTAACTAATACAGCCTCAACTACCAACCCATCATGTCCCTCACGAATAACTGTCGCGCGAACATTGATTGCTTCATCGCTAATTGCCTTTGCGGGAATCAGCTCATCGCCATAGTGCACGACTGGTGAAACATCGAATATGGGAAAGCGATTTTCCATGTGCGAAACCCTACCCGTTGAGGTTGGTCATCACATGCTTGATACGGGTGTAATCCTCAAATCCGTAGGATGAAAGATCCTTGCCATAACCAGAGTGCTTGAAGCCGCCGTGAGGCATCTCTGAAACAAATGGAATATGGGTATTAATCCAGACAACACCGAAATCCAGAGCCTTGGACATCCGCATGGCCCGTCCATGATTTGTGGTCCAGATGCTTGATGCCAAACCATACGGAACTCCGTTTGCGAATTTCACCGCTTGAGCTTCATCGCTAAATTTCTGAACTGTGATGACGGGGCCAAAGATCTCACTCTGTGCGAGCTCATCATCTTGTTGAACCCCAGCGATAACGGTCGGAGTGAAGAAGTAGCCGGCGCGATCGACAACAGAACCGCCGGCAACAATCTCAGCATGTGAAGGTTTGCGATCCATGAAACCTTTAACGCGAGCTAATTGGTTGGCGTTATTCAGTGGGCCGTAGAGAACATCTTCTCCCGGCGCACCAGTCTTGATCTCATTTGTCGCTTGTTCTGCAAGCAGAGCAACAAACTTCTCGTAGACCTTATCTTCAACAAGGACGCGAGTAGCGGCGGTGCAATCTTGACCAGCGTTGAAGTAACCGGCGACAGCGATTGCAGCTGCTGCTGCTTCTAGATCGGCATCAGCAAAGACAACGACGGGAGCTTTTCCACCAAGTTCGAGGTGAACTCGCTTCAAATCACTACTGGCAGATTTTGCGACTTCCATACCTGCACGAACAGAACCTGTTATAGAAACCATTGCGGGAATGTCATGCTCGACAAGCAAGCGACCGGTATCGCGATCACCGGTGACAACGTTGAAAACACCTGCAGGCAAGAACTCGGACATAACTTCTGCCATGAAAACAGTTGACGCTGGTGTTGTATCACTTGGCTTTAAGACGACGGTATTTCCTGCGGCGATTGCCGGTGCCCACTTCCAGACAGCCATCATCATTGGGTAATTCCATGGTGTTACCTGCGCGCAAACTCCGATTGGTTCGCGGCGAATAAACGAGGTCATGCCGCGCATATATTCGCCCGCAGACTTACCCTCAAGGTGGCGCGCTGCTCCTGCGAAGAATCTGATCTCATCAATCATCGGTGGAACTTCTTCAGAGAGAGTTAACCCGATTGGTTTGCCGGTGTTTTCAGATTCGATTGCGACAAT
>CAIZHC010000210.1 GCA_903932705.1 uncultured Actinomycetes bacterium
ATCAGCCCGACCTTCTTTCAACCCGATTCCAACCCCAGCACGCGGTGTAAGCACCCCAGCTCCAAGTTATGTTCCCGTTCAAGAGGCGCTGCCAATCATGGATCAAATTTTCACTATCCATCCCCGCTTCTACAACGAGGCTCGCACAGTTGGCGAGCGGTATCGTCTCGGACAACCTGTTCTTATGAACCTTTCAGATATGGATGAATCTGAGCGCAAACGCTTAGTTGATTTTGCATCCGGCTTAGTCTTTGGACTCCACGGAAGTATCGAGAGAGTTACCTCAAAGGTATTTCTCCTGACTCCCGCAAACGTTCGCGTTAGCACAGAGAATAAAGCGGCAGCTGCCGAAGCAAGTTTCTTTAACCAGAGCTGAAATTCCTGATTAAAGGAGCGGAGTAAAAGCATGAGCAGCGTTGGAACAATTATTATCGTTCTGCTTCAAATCTTTATCATCTCGCTCTTTGCTCGAGTGATTCTCGATTACATTCGAATCTTTTCGCAATCTTGGCGTCCTCGCGGTTTGGTGTTAGTTCTGGCCGAAGGCGTTTACGGGATCACAGATCCAGTAATGAAATTTGCCAGACGATTTATCCCACCTCTTCGTGTTGGACCGGTTTCAATCGATGTCTCATTCATCGTGATCTTCTTTATTACGCAAGTTTTAATCTCACTTGCGCATCGCATTCATTAATTAAACCTTTGTAAGCTCCAACGCTAAGCCAATCTCATTCTCCGCTACAGGCAAAGAATTGTCTTGAACGATAGATAACGCCAATACTTCATCGGAAATCTGTGCAATATATTCTGTGATAGCGGCGGCAAGTTCGGCGTCACCATTCCACTTCACATGAATTCGATCGCTAATTTCAAAACCAGAGCCCTTGCGTTGTTCCTGAATAGTGCGGATAACTTCGCGCATTAAACCGGCAGTAATGAGTTCTGGAGTCAGAGTGAGATCAAGTGCAACGCTCTCACCTGAATGGCTAGCAACAGACCATCCCTCTTTAGGAGTTTCGGTGATGACAAGATCTTCAGACGTTATCTCGGCACTCTTATCGCCATATGCGATTGTGTAAGAACCGGCCTTGCGAAGATCGCGCACAAGTGCGGCCGCATCAGATGCTGCAATGGCAGCCGCTATTGATTGAACATCGGCGCCATATCGTGAGCCTATGGAACGGAAGTTTGCCTTGATAGAGATACTTACAAGTCCTTCGCTCTCATCTGCGAGAAGATCAAGCTTTGCAACATTGAGTTCATCTTGAATATGTTCGCGGATTTCTGGATCCATATCAACCCAGCGATTAGCTGCAATTAGCGCTCGAGCAAGAGGTTGGCGAATCTTGATCTTAGATTCAGCGCGGGCGGCGCGTCCTAGCTCAACTAAGCGGCGAGAGAGAGCTACTGATGAGGAGAGCGCTGCATCAATTTTTGAGGCATCAGATACGGGGAAAGAGGAGAGGTGAACGGATTCAGCAGCTGTTGGTTCACCCACTTGTACAAGTGATTGCCAGACATGCTCAGTGATGAATGGTACGAGCGGTGACATCAACTGGGTTAGGGTTTTTAAACAGGTATAGAGAGTTGAGAGCGCCTTCTCATCTCCATCCCAGAAGCGTCGACGGGAGCGACGTACATACCAATTAGAGAGGTCATCGATGAAGGTGGCAAGTAAGCGACCAACCTCTTGCGAATCAAAACCTTCAAATGCCTGATCAACTGTTGCGATGAGTTGGTTGAGCTCGGAGATGATCCAACGATCCATCGTCACATCAGAATCCGCAGCGCC
>CAIZHC010000211.1 GCA_903932705.1 uncultured Actinomycetes bacterium
CGCCAGAGTAATTTTGGCTCGATTGGATGGATCAAAACTTGGGGCGCTGGCTTGGGCGAGGATGGCACCAGTTTTGGGATCCATAACAATCACGGTTCCAGAGAGCGCCTTTGCACTCTTTACTGCGGCAGTAATTGCATCTTGAGCAACCCATTGGATATCACGTTCGATAGTGAGACGGAGATCTGTTCCGGGTTTAGCTGCGGTAATAAATTGTTGTGAACCGGGGATGATTGCACCATCACCATTTACATAGTCATACTCACCATTTGTTCCGGTGAGAGCGGTGTTCATACTCGATTCAACTCCAGCAGCACCTTGATTCGCCGCATTGGTGAGACCGACAAGTGAAGCTGCGAGCGTGCCCGTTGGATAACTTCGGGTATATGCATTTTCGCTAAAGAATCCCACGATGCGTTTGGAGAGGCCAGCTTTGGTGCCTTCGACCTTATTGTTATACGTCGTGAGTGCACTCTGCAGGTTGTCCCAAACGATGGGAGCAACTCCATTTTCAATTACTTGATATCGCCTTGTACCTGTCAAAAGTTTTTGCAGATCAACAACGGGCATGTTCAAAGCAGCTGAAGTTACATTGGCTGTTGTCGCTGGATCAGAGATCATTGTTTGATCCACGATGATGTTCTTGGCTGCAATACTTCGAGCCAGCACGATTCCGTTGACATCTGTGATGGTGCCTCGCGGAGCTAACCAGGTAGATCTATTGACCATCTCATTGACCGCGCGTTTGGCATATCCATTTGCTTGCACAGCTTGCACATCAATGAGCCGAACTCCGAAGAGCAGAAATATCGCCACGAGAATGACAACCAGGTATCTGATCCGTTTTCCAAAGGCCTCATTCGAGATCATTTAGAGGTACCGCCACCGATATCGAGGAAGTTGATTGATGCCTGTGGCGCCATACCAAGTTTCGTGGCCTCCTCCGCCAATTTATTTGGCGATGAGAATGTAGCCACCTGGTTCAGAACGGTATCTCGCTGATCGTTTATGGCAGCGAGATGGAGTTTCATGCTTTCCAGTGTGAAAGCTCCTGATGTGAGGGCGGTATTTACGCTGAGCAGGAGAAGGAGCCCAGCGGTAAATACACCGATCAGAAAGGCGATGAAGGCGCCATTGCCCACCGCCTGACTGTTATCAACCGTTAAATCAGGAACTAGTTTGAGAGCGGCCCGCGTCTGGTCTGCAAATTCGCGGACACGTGAGCGTTGTGGCGCTGCTTTTTCGAAGGTCTCAAATTGTGCAATCGCCATTATGCGGCCAACCGTTCAACTGCGCGCAAGCGCATTGATTGAGCACGCGGATTGATAACTATCTCGGCTTCAGAGGCAGCTTCACTCCCCCGCATGACAAGCACGTATTTGGCTGCGCTATCTGGAAGGTCAACAGGAAGTCCGCGCGGAGTTTTAGATTCGGTAACTTCAGAGAAGTAGCTCTTTACAATCTTGTCTTCTAAAGATTGATATGCCATCACTACAACGCGACCATGCACCTGAATAGCTTTGAGGGCTGCTGGGATTGCAGCTTCAAGAATTGATAGTTCTTGATTGACTTCGATGCGAAGGGCTTGGAAGGTGCGCTTAGCTGGATTACCGCCAGTGCGACGCGCTGCTGCTGGGATTGCGTTCTTTACAAGCTCGGCAAGATCTTTGGTGGAGTTTAAGCGACCTTCATTTCGCGCATCAATGATGAAGTCAGCGATTCGAGGTGCAAATTTCTCTTCGCCATACATACGCAAGATTCGAACGAGTGCACCATGTTCATAAGTATTAAGAACTTCAAGCGCTGTTGGCCCCGCGCTCTGATCCATCCGCATATCAAGTGGCGCATCATGAGAGTATGCAAAGCCGCGTTCGCCATCATCGAGTTGCATGGATGAAACACCGAGGTCAAAGAGAATTCCAGCGACTTCTGCAATGTTGTGTTCAAGAAGTACGTCTTCAATCTGGTCATATGTCGTGTGCGATATCAAGAGGCGATCGCCAAATGGTTCTACATTTTTCCGAGCCAGTTCGATTGCTCGTTCGTCGCGATCTATTCCAATAACGATGAGGGTTGGGAACCTGGCGAGCAGTGCACGTGTGTGCCCACCAAGACCCAAAGTTGCATCGATGACATATGTTGCATCCCGATGTTGGAGTGAAAATTCAATAGCAGGGGTCAGCAATTCGATACAACGATCAAGTGCAACTGGAATATGTTGTTGCGTCATCTGCTTCCCCTTTCTTAACTAGCGCTCTTTGAACGTTCTCTCTTGCTTGTGCTGCGAACTGCGGTAGTGCTGTATTTCTCTGGCTAGGTCACCGCCGACCGACGGATCTTGGGGGGAACGGCGCCGGGGAAGTGGCGTCGTTAATATGAAGTCGGCGATGGCCTAACGAGAGAAATTAGAAGAGCCCTGGGAGCACCTCCGTTGAAACATCTGCAAAGCCCTTCTCGCGGTCAGCGAGATAGGTGTTCCATGCAGCGGAATCCCAAATTTCTAATCGAGTATTTGCGCCAATAACGACGCACTCTTTTTCTAAACCGGCGTAACTTCGTAATCCGCTTGGAATGGTGACGCGACCCTGCTTATCGGGAACCTCGTCATGGGCACCGGCGAACATCACGCGCATGTAATCGCGAGCGCCTTTTTCGGTCACTGGGGCTTGGCGCATCCGCTCAGTAATTGCGGTGAACTCCCCCATAGGAAAGACGTAGAGACAGCGTTCCTGGCCCTTGGTGATAACTAGACCTTTGGAGAGATCGTCGCGGAATCTGGCGGGCAGGATGAGGCGACCCTTGTCATCGAGCTTTGGCTCGTGGGTCCCCAGAAACATCTTCTCCCCATTTCCAACCACGGTTTCGTATGAAATTCCCCCGAATTCCCTACATTCACCACTTTACTCCACTTTTCCCCTTTTTCAACCACCTTTGCCCACTTTCCTGCACATCTACTCCACTCCTCGCCCTTTTGATAGATCCAGATAGGGATCTGAAAATGACTGATGAGCGCAGATGGGAACTATTAGGCTGGTGCGCCTATGACTAACAACGAAGTTCTTATAGAGGCCAAGCAGCTGGTTAAGCGCTATGGCGATTTCACCGCTGTCGCCGGCATCGATTTTCAGGTGCGAAAGGGTGAATCCTTCGGCTTTCTCGGGCCAAATGGCGCTGGAAAGTCCACCACGATGCGGATTATTGCCGCCACTTTGACTCGCTCAG
>CAIZHC010000212.1 GCA_903932705.1 uncultured Actinomycetes bacterium
ACTTATGGCGCATTCCGCGCCATAGGGTTTTCAGTGCCATTGGCCATATGGCGCTCGATCGATTTGCACTTCGCAAAAATTCGGCAATCTCTTTCTACAAATTAATTGGCACAGGTACCGGTGAAACTTTTACTCCTCGTGATGCTGATCCAACTCTGTGGGGACTCATACTCACCATTGAAGAAGAGGCACTCTCATCTTTTGACGAGAGCCAGATCGTCAAAGATTGGCGAAAGATCGCTCTGTCAGAAGCTCGATATACAGCGCAGGCGGTCTCTGCACATGGACATTGGTCGCGAGCCGAACCCTTCTTAGTTGATGCCGAACTCGCAAAGAGTTGGGATGGAAAAGTGCTTGCCATCACCCGCGCTCGAATTAAGTGGCGCAAGAACCTGCGCTTCTGGCGTGCGGTTCCGCCGGTCATCTCAAGCCTGCGAGATAGCCCTGGAGTTGAGAGCGCTATTGGAATCGGCGAGGCTCCCATCGGGCTTCAAGGGACGATGTCTATCTGGAGCAGCAGCTCGGCAATCCGCGACTTCGCCTACAAAGGTGCAGCGCACTCCGCCGCGATCCGCGAAACCCACTCTCAGCAGTGGTACTCCGAGGAACTCTTTGCTCGCTTTGCCTTGCTCGAGGTTCGCGGCTCTATAACTCAGGACAAGTAAGGCAGAATAAAGGCGTGACCATCCGCCAGTTCCGCCCGCGCCGTCATGCGCGACGTTCGGTTTCTGGCAAACAACTCTTTCTGCTCTATTTCGGAGTTCTCGCAGTTGTGGGATTACAAATTGCCTATCCTCTGGTTCATGGCGATGTCTTGCGTTATGTAACCATTGCTACGGTCTCCGCCGGTGCCGCAACCATGATTCTCCATTCGTTCTTAAGTTATGGCGCCTTCTTCTCTATTACATTCACCATAGTCACCTTTGCTTACTCACTCGCGGTAGAAACAATTGGAGTAAGAAGCGGCTGGCCATTTGGTCGCTACACCTACGACCACTCACTGGGTGTGCAACTCTTTGGCGTTCCACTCCTCGTTCCCTTTGCATGGATCATGCTCTCCTACCCAATACTTATTGCGGCCCGCAGAGCTGCATCACATTGGGTCTTCATCTATGGTGGAATCGGTTTGATGATCTGGGATCTCTTCTTGGATCCACAGATGGTTGATGCTGGACGTTGGAGTTGGAAACTCGTGGGACCTCATGTTCCCTTTGAGCCACAAATCCCACTCTCTAATGCAGCAGGATGGCTCTTCGCCGGAATGGGTTTGATGGGCTTGCTCAACAGAATCTTGCCCCACGATCGCCGCAAGAAATCAATTAAATCAACGGCTCCCGATCTCATCCTCTTCTGGACTCTCATCGGTGGAGTTATCGGAAATATTTTCTACTTCCATCACAAAGATATTGGAATATATGTCGGAGCTCTCTTCTTCATCTACCTCTTGCCGTACATCTTCCAACTTCGCTTTGGCCGACCAGATACCGCTTAATTAATGATTTACCTCTTACTTCTCTCTGCAATTCCACTTATCTTTACCGTGGGCAATTCACTCTCCATGCGGGTTGTGCGGAGCAAATTTGCTGAAAAGGTAGAAACCTCGGTTTCCATCTTGGTTCCAATGCGCAATGAAGAGCGCAATGTAGATGGAGTTCTCACCTCACTTCTCTCATCCATGCATCTCGCTCACTCAGAGTTAATCGTCCTGGATGATTACTCCAGCGACAGCACGGCGGCGCTGCTCGGAAATTATCCTGGCGCCCAAGTTCACTCTGGTATTGAACTTCCTAATTACTGGCTCGGCAAAAACTTCGCGTGCCATCAGCTTGTGACTCACTCAACCGGTCAATATCTCGTCTTCGTGGATGCCGATGTCAGAGTTGCACCGTCGGCGATCGCCGCATCAATTACCTATATGAACTCAATGGGATGGGATTTCATCTCCCCCTACCCTCGCCAGATTGCCGAAACTTTTCTGGAGCGCTTGATTCAACCGCTTCTCCAGTGGTCGTGGCTCTCATCTGTTCCCTTGCGCTACGCCGAGCAGGGAAAATTCCCCTCAATGATTATCGCCAATGGACAGTTCATGATTATCAAGAGAGGCGCTTATATAAAAGCGGGTGGACACAAAGCGATTCGAAGCGAAGTGCTCGATGATCTCGAACTCGCGCGCTTGCTCACTAAGAGTGGTTTCAAAGGTGGAGTCGCCGATGGCAGCGAAGTGGCTGCATGTCGTATGTATCAGAACGCATCAGAACTTAGCGCTGGATACACAAAATCACTGTGGCGTGCCTTTGGTTCTGCAAGTGGTTCACTCTTAACTTCTCTCTATCTATTTTCTACCGGGGTCTTGCCCTTCATCTTGGCGCTCTCTGGATTTCGCGCCGCCTGGCTTGGCTACTTCCTCGTTGTCCTCTCAAGATATGTATCTGCACTTCGCACGAGGTCTACTCCGAGTGCTGCTCTACTTCATCCTCTTTCAATCCTGACCCTTATCGCTTTGATAGCCTGGTCATGGCAGAAAAAACTAACCCACCAACTCGTGTGGCGTGGACGGAGCGTGGCGTAGGTGTCGAAGATAGTTGTAATCGGTGCAGGTGTTGGTGGCCTGACTGTTGCTGCCAGACTCGCCAAGCAGGGCCACGATGTCACAATCTACGAAGCATCAGATCGCACCGGTGGAAAATGTCGCACCGAGTGGATCGGTGACTATGCATTCGATACTGGTCCATCCCTCCTCACCTTGCCTGCAATTTATAAAGATTTCTTTCTTAAAACTGGCCCGCGTTTCGAACGAGTCCTTACCTCAACCGCTGTAAATCCCGCCTTCACATATAACTTTGCAGATGGCAAGAGAGTTGATTTCGTAAATCTCGATCTACCGAAGACATGTGCCGCGATCGATAAATCTTTGGGAGTAGAGGCGGGCAATGCTTGGCACTCCATCATGCAGCGTGCAGAAATAATGTGGGATATCTCCCGAGTGCCCTTCGTGCAATCAGAACTTACGAGTGTGTGGAGCTTGCTCAAGCGCCGTGACCTCATCCGAGGAATCCGAGAGATTGCACCATACAAATCACTTCGCAAGGTCACGAAGGAATACACCTCAGATAAACATATCCAGATGATTATTGATCGTTACGCCACCTACACCGGATCAGATCCTCGCAAAGCACCAGCAGCGCTTCTCACCATCGCATTTGTAGAAGCGAGCTTCGGAGCATGGCATATATCTGGTGGAATCGGTCAACTCAGCGTTGCACTTGAGGATCGTTGTCGCTTGCTTAACATTCCAATCCATTTGGGCTCCCCCGTTGCATCTATCGACACTAGCGAAGGCACTGTCACTGGAGTCACGCTCATTACTGGCGAGAAAATTGCGGCTGATATGGTCGTGGCAAATGCTGATGCCGAACTTATATATAACAGACTTCTTGCCCCAGATGTAAAGGCTGCGAAGCCTGAGCGAAAGAAGTTGAAGCGCGCTGAGAAATCTCTTGCGGGGTTCTCACTCCTACTTGGTCTTGATAACTCCAAGATTTCTGGACATCTCCCCCGGCTCAATCACCACACCATTTACTTCCCAGAAAATTACGATGCCGAGTTCGACGAGATCTTTACCCAGAAGGTGCCGGTCAATGACCCCACCATCTACATCTGTTCGCCGAATGATCCCAAGATGGTGAAGCGCGAAAATACTGAGGCATGGTTTGTGCTCATTAACGCACCTCGTCATGACCCAGAGTCTGGAT
>CAIZHC010000213.1 GCA_903932705.1 uncultured Actinomycetes bacterium
CGCTTGTAGTGGTTGTAGACAGCAACTGAAAGTGACTTCTTTGCGCGATCTTGTCCGACTACATATTGATCAAGAAATGAATAAATCTCTTGCGGCTTTGGAACTTCAGTGAGTCCGAGTTGTGTTGTCTCGTTGAGTTCTTCAATGATGATTTCATTGCAGAGATCGATGCACTCATCGCAGATGTAAACGCCAGGGCCAGCAATCAATTTCTTAACTTGCTTCTGGGTCTTGCCGCAGAAGGAACACTTCAGCAGATCGCCTGTTTCGCCAATTCTCGTGGTCATGGGTAAATCGTAAATGGAAAGGCAAAAGGCTGGGTGGTTTTTACCGCCCAGCCTGTTCGCTTATAGGAGAATTGAATTACGGCTTGAGTGCCTTGCGGCTCGCAAGCACCTGATCGATGATGCCGTATTCAACGGCTTCCACTGCTGTCAGAATCTTGTCGCGCTCAATATCCTTTGAAACTTCTTCAACTGTCTTCTTGGAATCCTTTGCAAGCATCTTCTCCAAGAGAGAACGCATGCGCATGATTTCAGCAGCCTGGATCTCGATATCAGATCCCTGTCCGCCGCCCTCTGAATATGGTTGGTGAATCAAGATACGAGCATTCTCAAGAGCCATGCGCTTACCCTTTGCGCCACCAGCCAAGAGAACAGCTGCAGCTGATGCTGCCTGTCCTAGGCAGATGGTCATTACATCTGGGCGAACGAATTGCATGGTGTCATAAATCGCGGTGAGCGCGGTGAATGAACCACCAGGTGAGTTGATGTACATCATGATGTCGCGATCTGGATCCATTGACTCAAGAGTTAAGAGCTGAGCCATGACATCGTTCGCAACGGTGTCATCGATTGCCTGACCTACGAAGATGATGCGCTCTTCGAAGAGCTTTGTGTATGGATCTAGGCGCTTGTAACCGTAAGAGGTCTTCTCTTCGATTGTTGGAAGCACATAGCGAGAAGTGATCTCGTTGGCGTTATTCATCTCATTCATCATGCTGTTCCACCACTTCCAGATACTTGTCCAGCAGAGCGGACCACGTGATCTACTAATCCATATGCCTTCGCCTCTTCGGCATCAAACCAGCGATCACGATCTGAATCTGCTGTGATCTTCTCGATGGTCTGTCCTGAGTGGAAAGCGATGAGTTCAGCCATCTTGCGCTTGGTGAACTTCATCTGATCGGCTTGAATCTTAATTTCTGTAGCTGTACCCCCGATGCCACCAAGAGGTTGGTGCATCAAGACGCGAGCGTTTGGAAGCGCATAACGCTTTCCTGGAGCTCCAGCAGTAAGCAAGAACTGACCCATTGATGCGGCGAGACCCATGGTCACTGTTGCAACATCGTTCTTGATGTATTGCATGGTGTCGTAGATCGCCATACCTGCAGAGACCGAGCCTCCGGGTGAGTTGATGTACAAGTAAATGTCTTTCTCTTGGTCTTCGGCGGCGAGCAAGAGCATTTGAGCCGCGATGGCGTTAGCCATGTTGTCCTCGACCTGTCCGACCATAAAAATGATTCTTTCGCGAAGCAGACGCTGGTAGACCTGATCGTCTAACCCGCCTGCAAATTGAGCCGCTGAACGCGCGGTGATTGGATCCACTATTCCTCCTGACATCAACGCTGAAAGCCCAGCATTAACTCCTGTTATGACAGTAACAATCTTTCGCGCTCATCGCTTCCCAATTTCGGCAACTTTCGCGCGCGGGAGTGTTCGCTCTGAGAGAAGTGTTATTCAGAATCAGCGGTTGGAGCCGCTGGCTGTGGACGAAGAGCCTCGAGATCAACGCTCTTGCCCGACTTTGTGACAACCTTGATGCGACCCAAGACTGAGGCAAGCGCCTTGGCGCGAGCTACCTCAGAGACCATGGTTGCAACCTGGCCATTCATCGTCACTTCTGAGATGAACTGATCCGGGCTCATGCCGTAACGCTGTGCTTGGCGAACGAGGTACTCCGTGAGTTCGTTCTCATTCACTGAAACATCTTCAGCCGAGACGATTGTGTCCAAAATGATTTCATAGGTGAGCTGCTTGGTTGTCTGCTCCGTGACCTCAGCGCGGTGAGCATCGTCTTCTAAACGACCTTCACCCTCAAGGTGGGCGTTCACTTCATCCACAATCAAATTTTGTGGAAGTGGAACGGTCAGAGTTGAAACCAATGTCTCGACGAGTTGATCGCGAGCTGCAGCACCTTGCTCTAAGTGCTTGACGCGCTCAATGCGAGTCTGAACATCACTCTTAAGTTCTGCAAGTGTTTCAAATTCTGATGACAACTTTGCAAATGAATCATCTAGTGGAGGAAGTTCGCGATGCTTAACAGCCTTAACTGTTACATCAACTGTGCCTTGATCTCCTTCAGGCATTCCAACAAGAGTGGTGTCAAAGCGCTTGCTCTCGCCGGTGTTAAGACCGATGAGTGCCTCATCAAGTCCATCAACCATTGTGTTTGAGCCTACTTCGTAAGAAATATCGTTTGCGGTTCCACCCTCAAGTGGTTCTCCGTCAGCTGATGCAACGAGATCGATTGTGACAAAGTCACCGTTCTCAATTGTCTTCTCGACGGTGGTCAGTGTTCCAAAGCGAGCGCGAAGCGCATCGACTTGCTCATCAACTTCTGTATCTGCAATGACAACATCGTCAACAGTTACGGTCAGTTCAGAAAAATTAGGAAGAGCGATATCTGGACGGACATCTACCTCAACAGTGAATGTGAAGCTGGTCTTATCAACGAGCTCGGTGATATCTACCTGCGGACGACCGATCGCTGAGATCTTGTTTTCCTTGCGAGCTGCGGTATAAAAATCACCAAGGGAAAGATTGATTGCCTCATCAAGAATCGCGGCACGTCCAACGCGCTGTTCTACGAGAGCTGCTGGGACTTTGCCCTTGCGGAAGCCAGGGACATTCATCTTCTCAGAGAGCGCCTGGGTGGCCTTTGCGAGGTAGGGATTTAGTTCATCAAACGGAACTTCGATAGTTAATTTTGTGCGGGTCTCATTGATTTTTTCTACGGCGCTTTTCACGAAGGCCCTTTCGACAGTTTGGTCTGATATTTGGTCGGGGCGGGGAGATTCGAACTCCCGGTCTCCTGCTCCCAAAGCAGGCGCGCTAGCCACTACGCTACGCCCCGTC
>CAIZHC010000214.1 GCA_903932705.1 uncultured Actinomycetes bacterium
AATATCCGCAGTCGAGCAAATCGCGCGCTCCTCGGTTTTTCTATGGGTGGATACGGCGCCGCAATCATTGGGCTGCACCATCCCGAGCTCTATGGCCAAGTCGTAACGCTTGCTGGATATTTTGTTATTGATGACTTAACCGGTGCCTTCGGTTTGGGGGCAGAGACCGATAAGAAGCACACCTATCAAACTCCACGTGCATATCTGAAGGTTGCCAAGAAGGTGCGTTGGTATCTAGGTGAATCGAAATTTGATTACACCACTCTCATTCGCGGGCAGGCAGCGGCGTGGGGAGCAAAACTTAAGAACGTCAAGGCTACGTATACCTTAAATACAAAACTCTCTGGCGGGCATAGTTACATCTATGTGCAGGCAGAGCTGCCGAACGTTCTCAGATGGTTCACATGGGGTAAGGCTTAATCTATTCACCATATCTTTGAGCCCCGTTCTTGCCACCACTCTCTTCCGTTCGCCTTGATGACATGAAATAGCCTCGTTCGTTCATCTCCATTCAACTTACGAGAGGCATTGCATGAAACTAGGCGTACTCAAATCAGCGGTAGTTGTAGCTGGCATATCGGTTGCTGGAATGTTGCTCGGTGCATCAGTCATTGCACCATCAGAAGCTGCAACATCCGGAACTCCACTTATTATCTATGCAGCAGAAGGTTATGACCAGGTCACTGCCGACGCTTTTACCAAGGCAACAGGAATTAAGACTGTCGTTCACGACGACAGCACCGGACCACTTCTTGCCAAGGTCTCCGCAGAGAAGAGCAACCCACAATTTGGGATTCTCTGGGTAGATGGCGCAACAGCTTTCGCGGCGCTCGATAAGCAAGGTCAACTGCTTCCATACACACCAAAGGCAACCTTCACAGCCGCCGGCGCATCGGTTGTGCCCGCTGATCATTCCTACGTTCCAACAGGCTTGACCACCATGGCTGCACTTATCTACAACGCAGCAAAGGTAAAGAGCGTTCCAAAATCATATAACGACCTTTTGAACCCAATGTACAAAGGTCAAATTGGCATGAACGATCCAAATCAATCTGGACCAACTTACCCATTCATCGCAGGATTGATGAATCAATTCGGCGGCAAGTCAGTTACCGCTGGAGAAACATTCTTGAGCAAGCTCAAGGCAAATGGTTTGGTTGTTAACAACACCAATGGAGATACCTTGCACGCGCTTGAAACCGGCATCATCAATATGGGCCTAATTCAATCCTCAGCTGCACAAGGTGAAATCTTGAAGCTTGCAAAGGCTCCAGTTGCTGGATTCACACCAAAGGTTGTATACCTTGCTAAGTCAACACTTCTTCCAAGCGTTATCGGAATCGATAAGGGTGCATCTGCAGCCGTTCAAGCCGAAGCCAAGAAGTTTATTGATTATGTTCTCTCACCTGCAGGACAAGCTGTTATGCAGACCGGAGATACCGAAGGTGATTCTCTCTACTGGCCAATCATTCCTGGCGTAAAGCCACTTGCTGGAGCAGGCAGCTTGCCAGCTTCTTACCAATCAATCGATCCTTATTTCTGGGGTCCACTTGAAGGTCAAGTAAACGCCTGGTTTACAAAGAATATCCGCGGTTAAGGCTTAACCCCCTGCACAACTGATACCTCACTCGTAACTATTCAATAGTTCGGGTGAGGTATCTGCCTTTCTGGGCCCAGATCAAAATAGCTACGTCGTAGACCAATTTCACCGAACCTGCGACAACGAGCGGCGCACCGAGAGCGATGTGTTGCAGCGCTGCTGAAATTGTCGGTGCAGTTGGTCTAACTGAATATCGCGCGGCGTTGGTAACTGCGGCAGCCGCCATACGGTCCTCTTCTGGAACAACCGCCATGATGAGTGCCTGCCGCGTAGGAATATCCATTTGCGAGAGCGATGCGCGCAACATCAAAAAGATAACCGCAATCTTTAAGTTGCCACAAAATGCCGCAATGATGAAGAAGCAATTGCTTGCAAAATGTGTTGTCACCATGGTCATTACTAGTCCGATACGCGCAGCAAGGATCGGCGCTAAGAACATACTGAGCGCACTTAGGACCGCGAAAGCGAAGAAGATATAGCCAAGCAGCGCAGCCGATGCGTGATAGCGACTGGTGAGATAGTACGAGAGCCATGCCGAGGTGGTTAAACCACCGGCAGCAGAATCAAATGCAAAGAGCGTAGAGAGTTGAATGATTCGACCGCGAACCGCCGAATCTTTAAGTCCGCGATGAACTTTGGTGGGGATCTTCTCCTCTGGAATATTGAGCGAATGTGCCAACCACCAACCGAGCATCCCTAGTGGAATCAGAATATAAAAACCGATGTAGCTCGTACTAAATCTATGAATATGGCTAAGCCATCCTTGAGTAAGTGCTCCTAGTGAGCCAAAGGTTGCAGCAACCCCGTTGTAGCGACCAAATATCGCGGCAAACCTACTGCTGTGGTGCTCCCCCGCCAACATGGTCTGCTCAAG
>CAIZHC010000215.1 GCA_903932705.1 uncultured Actinomycetes bacterium
AGTCCAAATTCATGGACTCCCGGAATTCCAAAGTCTGCGGTTACAGAGCCGAGGGCGATGATCAGGTGGTCGAAAGGGATGACCTCACTGCTATCGAGCTTTACCGTCTTGTTCTTGTGGTCAACAGAGATAGGTGAACCCATATGGAAGCGGCCGCCTGCTTTGCGGAGCGCGCCGCGAATGGGATAAGCGATGTGGTCAGCGGCAATTCCAGCGGTCGATACCTGATACAGGAGAGGGAGAAAGGTCTGATAGTTGTTACGGTCAACGACAGTGATATCGGCATCGTGACCGAGTGCTTCCGCAGCAGCTAGGCCGCCAAACCCTCCGCCAAGAATCACAACACGAGGTTTGGACATAGACCTACCTTTTTCATTAATAGAAATTTCATCTCTCAGAACTCGTGGGCGCAGTCTACTGTTAATGACATGAGCGCAACTCCAGAACAGAGGCTGGTACTGGTGACTGGAGCATCTGGGTATGTTGGAAGCCGTTTGGTTACCGCACTCTTAGAGAATGGTGCAAAAGTACGAGTGCTTGTACGCGACCGATCCAAAATCGTGGGATTGCCTTGGTACTCCCAGGTTGATGTTGCTGTGGGAAGCGCCACAGTTGAAGCTGAAATTCTGCACGCACTCAAAGGTGTTCATACCGCTTACTACCTACTCCACTCCATTGGCGCGGGGGGTCGATTCGACCAAGTCGAAGAAGAAATGGCCCTGACTTTCGGTAAGGCCGCAGAGGCAAATCGCGTATCCCAAATCATTTACTTAGGTGGCATTGCAAATGATCTGCGTCAAAGCCAGCACTTAGCTTCCAGAGCCAATACCGGAGCATCACTGGCAAAGTTTCATGTACCTGTCTTAGAGCTTCGCGCAGGAATCATCATCGGATCGGGTTCTGCCTCTTTCGAAATGATCCGACATATGACCCATCGACTTCCAATCATGATTACTCCGAAGTGGGTTAGTAATAGAACACAACCAATAGCAATTCGAGATGTCCTCTATTACCTCACTGAAGTATCCGCACTTAAAGAGTCACATAATGGTGTCTTTGACATTGGCGGGCCAGATGTAATGACTTATGCCCAACTGATGAAGACCTTTGCCAAAGTTTCTAAATTACGAAAGCGCATCATCATTAAAGTGCCTTTCTTATCTGTTTGGTTATCGAGTTTATGGATTGGGCTGGTGACTCCAGTCCCAGTTGCACTCGCCAGGCCGCTCGTGGGTTCTCTCATAAATGAAGCGGTGGTTGACGAAAAGAAGTCAATCTCGCTACTTATTGCACCTCCAACCCCAGGACTTATCTCTGTAGAGCGAGCATTTGAATTAGCGCTTTCGAAAGTTGAACATAATGAAGTTGCCTCACGATGGTCAGATGCGAATTCGATTATGCCGCCATGGCAGAAGACGCAGTCAGATCCATCATGGGCAGGTGATGCCGAATATCATGATGAGCGAATTATCTACACCGAGGCATCGCTAGATTCACTTTGGCGAAGCATTGAGGAGATCGGAGGACCTCGCGGTTGGTATGGCGCAGATTTTCTCTGGTGGCTTCGCGGCTTACTTGATCGATTAATGGGCGGCGTTGGATTACGTAGAGGTAGACGCGATCCACATTTCTTGCGCCAAGGTGAGAGTTTAGATTTTTGGAGAGTTGAAAAGTTGGAGCGAGGTCACAGCCTTACCTTGAACGCTGAGATGATCTTGCCTGGCAAAGCCTGGTTGCAATTCACCGTCGATGAAGTCCTACAAGAGGGAAAGTTGGTGCGCCAACTTAAACAGCTCGCGACCTTCCAACCGAAGGGAATTGGCGGTCATCTCTATTGGGGGATAGTTCTTCCCTTGCATCAATTTGTCTTTCCAACTATGGCAAAGAACATTGTTAAAGAGGCGATGCGACGAGATCTTGAGGCACCCAACACGAAATAACTCCGAATGGGAATAGCCTGAAAAAGTCAGAGGAGCCATTTAGTATCAGAGTATGGAATCCCAGAGCAGCGCCGCGAGCCTTCAGAGCAATACCGAGAGCGGACTGACCGAGTTAGAACTTCGAATTCTGGATTTTGAGAAGCAGTGGTGGCGTTATGCCGGTGCTAAGGAGTCCTCCATTAAGGAGCTCTTTGACCTCACCCCACCTGCCTATTACCAACTACTGAACAACCTGATCGACCGTGAGGCCGCCCTTCTCAGCCAGCCAATGCTGGTCAAGCGCCTGCGCCGCCTTCGTGAGGCTCGTACAGAGGCTCGCTCAGCCGGCTTTCGCCTCTAAGAGCCCAGTTCGCCCCCTAAACGCCTCCACTCGGTTGGCAGCCCCTAAGGCCTTTCGCTAGAGTTTGGTTAGCACTCTCGCCCCTACTCTGCTAATTGGCAGGGCGGCGCGCGAGCAGTGGAAATCCAAAAGCGCTGAATAAAAAGGGAGCACATCATGGCCGTTGCCATTAAGCCACTTGAAGATCGCATCGTTGTAAAGGCCCTCGAGGCTGAGCAGACCACCGCATCTGGTCTTGTTATTCCAGATACCGCCAAAGAGAAGCCACAGGAAGGCACAGTCGTTGCTGTGGGTCCAGGTCGCTTCGACAATGGCGTACGCATCCCAATCGATGTAAAAGTTGGAGACGTTGTTCTTTACAGCAAGTACGGCGGAACAGAAGTTAAGTACAGCAACGAGGAGTTCCTCGTTCTCTCTGCCCGCGATGTACTAGCAATCATTGAGAAGTAAGCATCATGGGTAAAACACTTTCATTCGACGAGAACGCTCGTCGTGCGATGGAACGCGGCGTTAACATTCTCGCCGATACCGTCAAAGTAACACTCGGACCTCGCGGTCGTAACGTCGTGCTCGCAAAGGGTTATGGCGCGCCGCTCATCACAAATGATGGCGTAACAATCGCTAAAGAGATTGAGCTTGAAGATCCAGCCGAGAACATGGGCGCACAGCTTGTTAAGCAAGTTGCTGAGAAGACCAATGATGTAGCCGGTGATGGAACAACCACCGCTACCGTTCTTGCACAAGCAATGGTGAAGGAAGGTCTTCGCAACCTTGCCGCCGGCGCACAGCCAATGGATATCAAGTTCGGTATCGAAGCTGCTGTGAAGGCAATCTCCGAAGAGTTGAAGAAGAACTCAACTCCAGTATCTGGCAAGGCTCAGATCGCGGATGTCGCAACAATTTCAGCACAAGATAAAGCAATTGGTGATTTGATTTCTGAAGCGATGGATAAGGTCGGCAAGGATGGCGTTATCACCGTTGAAGAGTCATCAACCACTGGACTTGAGCTCGATTTCACTGAGGGAATGCAATTTGATAAGGGTTACATCAGCCCGTATTTCGTAACTGATTCAGATCGTATGGAAACTGTTCTTGAAGATGCATTCATCTTGATCTCAGGACAGAAGATCTCATCACTCTCAGATATCTTGCCGATTCTTGAGAAGGTTGCGCAAGCAAATAAGCCACTTCTGATTATTGCCGAAGATGTTGAGGGTGAAGCACTCTCTACTTTGGTCGTCAATCGCATGCGCGGAACATTCACCTCAGCTGCTGTAAAGGCACCTGGCTTCGGCGATCGCCGCAAGGCAATGTTGCAAGATATTGCGATCTTGACTGGTGGTCAGGTTATTACCGCAGAGGTTGGTCTCAAGCTTGATCAAGTAACACTTGATTTGCTTGGTAAGGCACGCCGCGTTGTTATCACGAAGGATGCAACCACAATCGTGGATGGCGCTGGAGATAAGAACGAAGTTGCAAACCGAGTTAACGAAATTCGTAATGAGCTTGCTACAACTGATTCTGAATGGGATCGCGAAAAGTTGCAGGAGCGCGTTGCAAAGTTAGCCGGCGGAGTCTGTGTCATCAAGGTTGGCGCACATACCGAAGTTGAACTTAAAGAGAAGAAGCACCGTCTTGAGGATGCAATCTCAGCTACCCGCGCGGCAGTTGAAGAGGGCATCGTCGTTGGCGGAGGAGCTGCACTCGTGCACGCTGCTGCAGCTCTGGATGGGGATCTTGGTTTCGAAGGTGATCGCGCAGTCGGAGTTCGTCTAGTGCGTAAGGCATGCGATGAGCCACTACGTTGGATCGCCGAGAATGCCGGACATGAAGGTTATGTCGTGGTTGCAAAGGTTCGCACCATGGCACCTAATGATGGCTTCAATGCTGCAACCGATGTCTATGAAGATCTTGTTAAGGTCGGCGTCATTGATCCAGTGAAGGTGACTCGCTCTGCGCTCGCTAACGCTGCTTCAATCGCTGCCATGTTTATCACCACAGAAGTTCTCGTTTTTGAGACACCTGAAGATGAACAACGCGTACAAGCCGCTTCACATGGTCACTCACATGGACCTGGTGGACACAACCACTAAGTACAAGCAAGAGTTGAGATAGTAAAAAGACCCGGTCAATATGACCGGGTCTTTTTAGTTAAAGATTGAAGCGCGAAAGTTAAGAAGCTGGTGTGAGAATGATATTTGGACGAGCCGCGCGCTCATTGGCGGCGATGATGGTGAGGCGATCATCCTCTGAGAGGCCTCCCCAGATTCCATAAGGCTCTTGGACAGCAAGCGCGTGCTTGCGACAGGCTTCGATCACAGGACAGGTAGCACAGACCGCCTTGGCTGTGGCCTCCCGGTTTGCGCGACGAGGGCCGCGTTCTCCATCTGGATGGAAGAACATCTCTGTAGGCAGGTCACGGCAAGCGCCGTCGTACTGCCATTCCCACTCTGAAGCTACAGGACGTGGAAGCCTTGAAATCTCTGCCATGGTGCCCTCTCTCTTGCCTAGACCAGAACGATACAACCGATTCAAAGGTTGTTCAAACAAAAATCGATGTGATTTGAGAGATACCCCTCAGCACTATTAACGCCTCAACTGGCAGAAATAGTCCCGCTCCACGACTATTAGCACATGTCTCCTGAGTCACAGTTCCGTGCGCCTGGGCTAGACGATCCATCGCTACCCCGTCTGACAGTCGCTGCCGTCGCCCGCCGTCTGGGTATCGCCCCCGGCACCTTGCGTACCTGGGACCGCCGCTACGGCTTGGGGCCAACGGAGCACTTCGTTGGGGAGCACCGCAGATACTCCAAAGAGGATTTAGCCCGCCTGCTGTACATGCATAAGTTGGTGATCTCGGGGGTCACACCTGCGGAGGCGGCAAAATTGGCAGTATCGCATGCTGGTTCAATCGACGAGAAGGAACTTGCCGAGGTTGCCGTGGTCGATGAGCATCTTGTCTCATCGCTCTTCCGGACCGCCCAAGTTCTGGACCGCAGGGGTATTGAAGATCAGCTGCGTCTCCAGATTGATCGCCACGGTGTCGGACTCACCTGGATCAACGTTCTCGTCCCACTTCTCTGCTCAATCGGAGAAGAGTGGGAGCGCACAGGTTCTGGAATCGCAGCCGAACATATGGCCACTGATGTCATCAAGAAACTTTTCTCAGAGAAGACCGTCGTTCCAAATCCACGCAACGAGGTTCCGGTGCTTCTGGCCTGTGTAGGCGAAGAGATGCATTCCTTGGCTATCTCTGCCCTTGCCGCTGCGCTCGCTGAAGAGAGCATCCAGGTTCAATTCCTTGGCGCTAGAACCCCTGTTGAAGCGATTGTTGAAGTTGTCCGCAAATCTGCGCCTCCTGCAATCTTCTTATGGGCTCAGCTTCCAGAGAATGCCTCACCAGAAATCCTGTCAGCACTTCCCGCAGTCAGGCCTGCCCCGCGCATAATTCTTGGCGGACCCGGCTGGGATGGCCTTGAGCCAGCAGGCGCGATCAAGATCAGCGATCTCGCATCTGCTTGCCGTGAGATTTCCGACGCCCTCGGTTTATAAGACCTGAGCAGGATGGTCGGGAAGAAAGTCACTCACTTGTGTTCCCCTAGACTTACCCAATGATGGAGAAGTCCCGCGAAAAAGTTATCCTGCTGGGTCTGACCTACGACGATGTGCTCCTCCTTCCAGATGCCTCGGAGGTAGTGCCAAGCGAGGTTGATACCAAGACTCGCCTGACCAGAAACATCTCTCTCAACATTCCTGTGATCTCATCCGCCATGGATACAGTCACCGAATCTGCGATGGCAATTGCAATGGCTAAGGCTGGCGGCATTGGAATCTTGCATCGTAACCTCGCTATTGAAGATCAGGTTAGGCAGGTAAAACTTGCTAAAGAGCATGGAATTGTTGGCGCCGCTGTTGGAGTTGGCGAAGATGGATATGCCCGCGCAGTTGCACTTATTGATGCTGGAGTAGATGTCATCGTTGTAGATACGGCACACGGACATCATCGCGGAGTATTGGATGCAGTTGCTCGAATCAAAAAGGAATTTAGCCACGTTGAAATTATTGGTGGAAACATCGCCACTCGCGCTGGAGCGCAGGCACTTATCAACGCTGGAGTAGACGCAGTAAAAGTTGGAGTTGGTCCGGGATCTATCTGCACCACTCGCGTCGTTGCCGGTGTGGGAGTTCCGCAACTCACTGCAATTCTGGAAGCTCACAAGGCTTGTATTACTGCCGGAATTCCTCTGATTGCAGATGGTGGATTACAACATTCAGGAGATATTGCAAAGGCGATTGTGGCTGGCGCGGATACCGTAATGCTCGGTTCACTGCTCGCTGGTTGTGATGAATCTCCAGCGGATCTCATTGAAATTAACGGCAAGAAATATAAGGGCTATCGCGGGATGGGTTCACTTGGCGCAATGCAATCACGCGGAGAGCAGAAGTCGTACTCCAAAGATCGCTACATGCAAGATGACGTTCTCGCTGAAGATAAATTGGTTCCTGAAGGCATCGAAGGCAAAGTTAAATACAGCGGCCCAGTGGCAGCAGTGGTGCACCAACTCGTTGGCGGATTGCGCTCTGGGATGGGATATGCAGGTGCTGCAACTATTTCTGAACTTAAGAACAAGGGTCAACTGATTCAGATTACTGCAGCAGGATTGCAGGAGAGCCATCCTCACGACATCTTTGATGTAGCGGATGCACCAAATTATCGTGGCGGAAATTAATTCGTGGAGAGCGGCATGAGGAGCAGCAATGAATGAGATAGAAATCGGTCCTGGTAAGCGCGCTCATATCGCCTACTCATTTGACGATATTGCAATCGTTCCAAGTCGTCGTACCCG
>CAIZHC010000216.1 GCA_903932705.1 uncultured Actinomycetes bacterium
CAGGAATCTTCTTCTTCAATCCACCGGCGGCGAGCGCAGCAATGACAGCTGTGACTCCAACACCAATCATCTGAACAACTTCACGGCGATCCTTGAGATTTGGGATTGGACTCTTTCTGGCGCGAGCCGGCGCTTCTTTTCGAACAAGGAAGAAGAGCGCAATCCACATTACGAGGTAGGCGGTATCGCTTCCAAGGAAGTATGGATAGACGTGCCAGGTGACGGAGAGCCACAAGATGAGTGAGACGCTGGCTCCACCAAGAATGGCAGCTTGGAGAGCGACTCCAGTCAGGACGGCTATTCCGATCGCTATTTCACCAAGCATGATCATCCAACCCACAGGGGTGGCATGTTCGATGAAGTGCTTCAGAATGAAACCAATTGGAGAGTTTTTTACAAAACCGGTGATCTGAGCCCCGATATAGCCATTGGAACCCTTGTTGAAGAATTGAGCGTCTGATGCCTTCTGAAGACCGCCATAGAGCCAGGTTCCGCCAAGCATGAGGCGAAGAAGGCGGGTTCCGGTTGATTGTGTACGCCAAGAATCACGTATTGAAAAGCGTGCCATGTTGTCCCTTCGGTATTGCCTGAGCATACCGACCCAACCTTAAATACTGGGTTTGTGAATTTCTTGAAGGAGCTCAAAAGATGAGCTCCCTGACTTGGACTCGAACCAAGAACCTGCCGATTAACAGTCGGCTGCTCTGCCAATTGAGCTATCAGGGACTAACTGGGCTAAGAGCGGCAATCCTAGCAAGAACCCGCCATACCGCTAAATCAGCGATGGCCCCACGAGGGACTTATAAATCCCCTACCGCCAGATCCTTCTGGGCACGGCGTTGGGCCTCCTTGGCGACCAGGGCTCCAAAGATCTCGTTATAGCGCTCGCCCTCATCCACCGGATTAATCCGCTGCAAGGTGGACTTTATTTCAGCGATATCTCGGCTCAAGGCCACCTCGCGAAGGCGGGCGATAATGCTGGCGACATAACGCTCTGAAACTTCACCATCGGTACGGATTGGTTCCACAATTAATTCGGTAATAAGTCCGCGAAGATTTTCATCTTCAGTGCGCTCCAAGAGAGAGCTCACATTCATCTCTGGAAGTGAATCAATCTTCTCTCGCACCGCTGCATATGGCGGGTAAGAGAATGCATTTGATTCAATCTCGCTCCACTGCGGTGCGATCTCATTTGCCTGTAACTTCGCCTTTAGAACTTCACGCTCGAGCATTAAGAGAGGATCTGAAAGATTAACTGCCATCGGCGGTGCATCAGGAAGCGGAGTATTGCTCTTACCGGCAACACGTTTTACCGCGGCAGAGACAACATCTACTTCCATGCCCAGCCAACCTGCAACAAGGCGAATGTACTCGGGGCGAAGTGAGGCATCTCGAATTTTTCCAACGAGTGGCGCAACTTGATTGAGCGCACTCACACGTCCTTCTGCGGTTGCAACGTCGTAATGCTTGATAACGCTACGCATTGCGAATTCAAAGAGTGGAACGCGGCGGGCGATGAGATCGCGCACTGCAATATCTCCACCTGATTGGCGAAGTTCGCATGGATCCATTCCCGATGGTTCTACTGCCACAAATGTCTGTGCTACAAATTTCTGATCATCATCAAATGCTTTAAGCGCGGCATTCTGTCCAGCGGCATCTCCATCGAATGTGAAGATGACCTCTCCCCTAAATGCATCATCATCCATCAAGAGTCTTCGAATAATTCGAATGTGATCATCGCCGAAAGCTGTACCGCAAGTAGCGACTGCGGTTGTGATTCCAGCGAGGTGCGCGGCCATCACATCGGTATAGCCCTCAACGATTACAACCTGACGCTTCTTGGCAATCTCTTTCTTCGCCATATCAAGGCCATACAAGATCTGTGACTTCTTATAGATCGGAGTCTCTGATGTATTGAGATATTTGGGACCTTGATCTTTCTCATCACTCGCAAGTTTGCGTGCGCCAAATCCAACGATGTCACCTGAAATATCTTTAATAGGCCAGACCAGACGATTGCGATAGCGATCTATTAATCCGCCACGACTTCCCTCTTTGGTCAGTCCAGCAAGATTGAGTTCATCATCTTTGTAACCCAATTTGCTGAGGTGCTTGTAAAGCCCATCCCATTCATCGGGTGCGTAACCCACTCCGAATAGATCAGCAGCGCTCTTATCGAAGCCGCGCCCCGTTAAGAATTCGCGGCCCACTTGCGCTGGACCAGGTAGCCCAAGCTGTTCGCGGTAAAACTCTGCAGCTGCAGTATTTGCGGCAACCAGGCGCGAGCGATTGATTCCGCTGCCTTGTGTTGGACCGGTGGAGTCATAATGAAGTTGGTATCCAATGCGCTCGGCTAAGCGCTCGACGGTTTCGGTGAAGGAGAGGTGATCCATCTTCATTAAGAAGTTGATGACATCTCCACCTTGGCCACAACCGAAGCAATGGAAATATCCCTTTGCTGGAGTTACATGGAAGGAGGGACTCTTCTCATCATGAAAAGGACAGAGACCCTTCTTCTGACCCCCGCCGGCACCTTTAAGTTGAACAAAGTCACCAATGACATCATCAATTGGGCTGTGTTCCCGGACGTATGTAACGTCCTCATCTCTAATGCGACCAGCCATAGTGGCTATCTTAGGCTTCCGAGCTTGGCGTGCAGCGCGTAAGCCCCCGGATCAGTCAATGACGC
>CAIZHC010000217.1 GCA_903932705.1 uncultured Actinomycetes bacterium
CTAGTAACCATGCTGATCCCTATAGCCGCCATGGCTCTCCCACTCTATGTGCTGGTGGATAAGGTTCATTTAACCGACAATATTTGGGGACTGATCATTGCCAGCTCCTACTACCCTTTTGGCGCTTTCCTCTCGTATCTATATTTTGTATCTGCCATGCCTGCAGATTTAATAGGTATGGGGCGAATTGACGGATTGGGTGATTGGGGATTGTTCTGGCACCTTGGCATTCCGCTTTCACGTTCACTCTGGTCTGTAGTAATTTTCTTCTCGTTCCTAAATCTTTGGAACAGTTACCAATTGCCTAAATTCCTACTCAACGATCCCCGCCATTACACGCTACCTATGGGGCTTGAACTGTTGTATGGCAGTGGTACCGCGATAGTGGGAGTCCTAATGTTGATTCCGATTCTTGGGGTATATCTTCTCTCACAGCAGGCAATCGAAAGAGGAATATTTAGCGGGGCGGTGACTGGCCAGTAAGTCGACGGCACTACTTTTGAGGAACTAATCCATCCAGCTTTCTTCTTTGCGCCCCGTGAGGTAAGAAAGAGCGAAAGCTACTAGCGCGACACCGGTGATTGCTGCCCCACCCCACAACGGCGATGCATAACCGAGATTGAGCGAAATTAACCAACCACCGAGCCAAGCGCCAAGTGCATTTCCCAGATTAAAAGAGGTGATGTTCGCTCCAGAGGCGATTGCTGGTGCTGCATGTGCAAAATGCATTACACGCATCTGCAGCGCCGCCGACTGAGCAAAACCAAAAGCACCCATGAAGAAGAGTGCAAGCACGGCGCAGATCTTGTTATGCGCGGTCAGGCTAAAGGTGAACAGGACCAGAGTGAGAAGGAGCATTTCGATGGAGAGGGCGCGATTGAGTTTCCAATCCGCTAACTTCCCACCGAAGAAGTTTCCAACGAATACGCCTAAACCAAATAGCAGAAGAAGGGATGGAACCGTCGAGACGGCGAATTTCGAAACATCTTCCAATGTAAAGACTATGTAGGTGTATGCGCCAAACATTCCCCCGAACCCAAATATGGTCATGAGCAGAGAAAGCCAGACCTGCTTTTTACGGAATATCTGAAGTTCTGTCCGGAGCGGAAGTTTCGTTGCCAAGTGGGCTCTTCCAAGAGTGTGCGGTAGGAAAGTAACTAAACCAACGAGCGCACACGCGGCAATGAACACAATAACCATGAGCGCTGCTCGCCAACCAAATCGCTGACCAATCCAAGCCCCAAAGGGAACTCCAAGAACGTTCGCAACAGTGATGCCACCAAACATAATTGATATCGCCGTGCTTCTGCGTTCCTTGGATACGAGATTTACTGCGACAACAGCTCCAATTCCAAAGAATGCGCCATGACAAAGTCCTGATAAGCAACGACCCAGAAGCATGAGACCGAAAGAGTGAGAGAGCCCTGAAACTAGATTGCCCAAGGCAAAGAGCAGCATGACTCCGACGAGAGTCTTCTTTCGATCGAACTTTCCAAGTAGCGCTGTAAGGATTACTCCGCCGACTGCGACGGCGGCGGCGTAGCCGGAAACTAATACTCCCGATTTTGAAGTGGAGACATTTAAGTCGTGGGCAATGATTGGCAACAAACCGGCAATCGCGAATTCTGTCAGGCCGATGGCAACTCCACCGAGCCCGATTGCATAGAGAGCAATAGGTAATTTACTTGTTACTGGCAGATTTGTTGAAGGCACGTAACCCCTCAAAATAGAAGGTAATTGCGGTTATTTCCTGAATGGTGCGCTTGAAGGGATTCGAACCCCTAACCTTCTGATCCGTAGTCAGATGCTCTATCCGTTGAGCTACAAGCGCAGGTGTGCTGGTGTGGAGAGTGAATACTACCCGCAGACCGCCCTTCGCCCAAAACCAATGTTTTTCACAATATATATAGGCATTTTCCGTAGTATCCCACTGTGAGTCAGAGCGAAATAACCCGCGCACGAGTTTCAACCACCCTGGCCTTCATGATGAATGGTTTTGCGATTGGAATCATCGTGGCCCAACTCCCTGACTATAAATCCCACCTCAAAATCAGCAATGGCGCTTTGGGTGCAGCCCTCTTTCTCCTAGCTGCCGGCGTCTTGACCGCTCTTGGCCCAAGCGGAAAATTATCGGCTAAACATGGAAGCGCCCGTATCACGATATTGGGATCTGCTTCAATCATTATCTCGATGCCTCTAGTTGGCCTCTCCTTTAACTACATATCATTCTGTTTGACCTTGTACCTCTTTGGTTTTGCCGTCGCCTTCCAAGACGTCGCGATGAACACACATGCAGTCACCCTCGAACAACGATTTAAACGACGTGTGATGAGTACCTTCCATGCGCTCTATTCAGTTGGCGCGCTAGCTGGAAGTGCATGCGGTGGTCTGATGGCGCAGTTTCACGTCAAAGAAATTGTGCAAGAGTTGTTGGTCGCTGCTCTCTTTCTTGCGGTGCTTCTCTATATGAAAAACGGATTCTTACCTTCATCGAGCGATCAACAAGAACCTAGAAAACATAAGCGTCCTAAGCGTCCGACAATCTTTTGGATTATGGGATTGCTTGGAATGTCGGCTTCGATTGGTGAAGGTTCTGCAGGTGACTGGGGCGGGATTCTTGCGCGAGATACTTTCCACGCATCTCCATTCGTAAGAACGATCCCATATATCGCTTTCTCCATAACAATGGTTACCGGTCGCTTCTTAGGTGATCGCCTCGCTCATAAATTTGGACCCGGAAAGCTTCTCTTCTTCGGGGGACTTATCGCTGGATTTGGCTTGAGCGCGGGGTTGTTCATTGGTGGGATTGGCGGAGAGATCTTTGGATGGACACTCCTTGGAGTTGGAATGTGCATTGTCATTCCAATGATTTATAGCGAAGCGGGAACAATTGCGATACATAAGTTCTCTGGGACCATCGCACCATCAGAAGCTGTAGCAACAGTTTCTGGAATTTCCTACTTTGGTTTTGTTGTTGGTCCCCCAATCATGGGTTACATCTCAGATTTAATTACCTTGCGTTGGGCGATGCTCGTGCCAGCCGGATTGGGATTAGCTCTCGCAGCTGGATCTCGTTACATCATTGCCCAAGAGAAATAAGTTTCTCCTTATCGACCTCTTTTAAGCGAGGCTTGCCGAGCGTTTCACCTGCAGCAACTTCAGCGGCGTTGATTTTTGCCCATGCTCCTTGATCAACAATTGTTTTATCCGGTGGAAGAACAACGGTGATATCCCCGCCATTCTTTGGTTCTGGACCCAGATCTTCGATCAAGAGTTTCACCACATCTGAAGCATCGCTCTTATTGGTGCCAATCACTCCTGATGGACCGCGCTTGGCCCAACCAACTGTGTAGATATTTGTGCCAAGGACTCGGCCGCTCTCGTTTTCGACCTTGCCATCACGGAAGGAGATTCCCTTGATTGGCAGCGCGTGATAACCAATTGCAGAGATAACAAGATTTGTCTTAACAGAATATGTCTCGCCCGTATCAACTACCTTGCCATCTATAATCTCGTTCACTCCAAAGAGAATCTCTTCAACCTTTCCATCCCCCTTAATTTCTTTGGGCGTAGAAAGGAATCGGAATTCCATTACACGTTCGTGGCCCGACTGAGGGTTTTCAGCAATTAAGCGCCACGCCTCGAGATTTGAGGCGAGTTGCTTTTCAATTTCACCTACCGCGGTCGCGCGGTCAAATGCTGATTGGACTGCCTCGTTATCGATAATGACATCGGTATGTTCAAGTTTTGGAAGTTCGCGTAATTCAGGAGCCGTGAAAGCCGCATGCTCAACTCCGCGACGACCCATGATGTAAACCTTGCGAATCTTGCTTTGATGTAGGGCTTGGTGAGCGTGTGTTGCGGTATCCGTAGGATCTAATTCGGATGGCTCAAGTGCGAGCATGCGAGCGCAATCCATCGCTACATTTCCCGCGCCAATAATCACCGCTCTATCTCCATCAAGCGGGACATTCACACCGACAAAATCTGGGTGACCGTTATACCAAGGCACGAAGTCAGCTGCCGAGATTGAGCCTGGAAGATCTTCGCCGGGAATTCCCAGCTTCTTACCCAAATGGGAACCTGTACACATAACAACTGCGTCATAGCGAGGGCATATCTCTTCAATATCTAAATCGCTACCGACTTCGATATTGCCGAAGAGGCGAAAGTTTGGTTCGGAAGCTACTTTTTCAAATACCTTGGAGACGCTCTTAATCTTTGGGTGATCTGGC
>CAIZHC010000218.1 GCA_903932705.1 uncultured Actinomycetes bacterium
AACATTTGTGCATAAATTTCCGGGGTTGCGATTGGCATGAGTGATGTTCTCCCAAATTGAGGTGGTAGTCGGCTGTAAGTGGACGCCGGTGGCTCAACGCTGGGTCAGGCTGTCGTGCTTACGGCTAATCCCACCACATTTTGGGGCGGATTGGAAAACCTGTATGTAAGTGGCTAATTAATGCCGAGATGGCTCAGCAGGCGATCGATACCCAAGAGCCCAAAATTGGAGTGCATCATCGCCTGACCCCCCTTCCAGAGCCAGCGCCCCGCCACCTCCAAGGCATGAACATGGGTAATAACCCGAAAAACAGTATTAAATATTGCAAACACAGTGCCCCCTTATTGACTCCCCCGCCTATCAAATAAATATGCGGGTGTAGATCGGCAAAGGTATGAGAGCGGTGAGCTCCAAAGCGGTGAGTTCAAGGGAGCTGGTGGAGGGTGCCACTCTGGGGATAACCCATCCCTTGTCTAGGCGCGAGCCCTCGCGTAGCCTCACACTCATGAGTTCACTGGAGAATCTCTCGCATGAAAATCGGACATTTCCCCCAAGCCCAGAGTTTGTAGCTCAAGCCAATGCCGGGGGCGATCTCTATGAGGAGGCAGCCCAGGATCGCCTGGCATTCTGGAGTAGACAAGCTGACTACTTGCATTGGGATAAAAAGTGGGATCAGGTGCTGGAGTGGGAAGCTCCCAACGCCAAATGGTTCCTCGGTGGAAAGATAAATGCCTCGTACAACTGCCTCGATCGACATGTCCTGGAAGGCCGTGGGGATCGAGTTGCTTTCCACTTTGAAGGTGAACCGGGTGACACTCGCACCATCACTTACGCTCAGATGTTTCATGATGTTAAGAAGGCCGCCAATGCCCTCTTAGAACTCGGCGTTAAATCCGGTGATCGTGTGGCCATTTACATGCCGATGATTCCAGAAGCCGCAGTTGCGATGTTGGCCTGTGCGCGAATTGGCGCAGCACACTCTGTGGTTTTTGGTGGATTTAGCGCAGATGCACTTATAAGTCGTATTCAAGATGCAGATGCAACGCTCGTCATTACATCAGATGGTGGATTCCGTAAAGGCTCTGCATTTCCTCTCAAGCCAGTTGTAGATGAGGCGCTCGCTACCGGTAAGCACAATGTAAAGAATGTTCTCGTTGTAAAACGTACTGGCCAAGAGACACAGTGGAGCCAGGGTCGCGATATTTGGTGGCACGAAATAGTTGATCGACAGAATCCTGACCACGTCGCAGAAAGTTTTGATTCAGAGCATGTCTTATTTATTTTGTACACATCTGGAACTACTGCAAAGCCAAAAGGAATTTTCCACACAACAGGCGGATACCTCACACAAACTTCCTATACGCATCGCGCTGTTTTTGATTTAAAAGCAGAGAGGGATGTCTACTGGTGTACCGCTGACATTGGTTGGATTACCGGACACTCCTATGTTGTCTACGGTCCAATGATTAATGGCGCGACTCAAGTCATGTACGAGGGAACTCCTGACTCTCCTACGAAGCATCGCCTCTTTCAACTCATCGAAAAATATAAAGTTTCAATTCTCTACACAGCTCCAACCCTTATTCGAACTTGGATGAAATGGGGAGAGGAGTTCCCTGCCGATAGTGATTTAACCTCACTCCGCCTCCTTGGTTCAGTTGGAGAACCAATCAATCCAGAGGCGTGGATGTGGTATCGCGAAGTCATTGGTGGAAATCAATGTCCGATTGTTGATACCTGGTGGCAAACAGAAACTGGCGGGCTAATGATTTCACCGCTACCTGGAGTTACGGCAACCAAGCCTGGATCAGCGATGGCGGCGCTCCCTGGAATTAGCGCAAAAGTTTTGGATGACGAGGGCAATGAAGTTGCCAATGGGCAGGGCGGATATTTGGTTCTCACCGAGCCATGGCCTTCAATGTTACGTGGAGTTTGGGGAGAGTCAGAGCGCTACCAAGAGACTTACTGGTCACGTTTTCCCGGAAAGTATTTTGCTGGCGATGGGGCAAAGTTAGATGATGATGGCGCAATTTGGTTGCTGGGTCGCGTAGATGATGTGATGAATGTTTCAGGCCATCGCATCTCGACTACTGAAGTTGAGTCATCTCTTGTATCGCACCACAATGTTGCTGAAGCTGCGGTTGTTGGGGCAAATGATGCAATGACAGGTCAAGCGATTGTGGCCTTTGTAATTTTGCGCGGCGGAATTCCAAGTGAGAGCGGTGAAGAGCTAATTAAAGATTTGAAGGCACACGTCACTAAGGAGATTGGTGCTATTGCCAGGCCAAAACAAATTCTTGTGGTTAATGAATTGCCAAAGACTCGAAGCGGAAAGATTATGCGACGTTTACTACGTGATGTTGCAGAGAATCGTGCCGTCGGAGATTCAACAACGCTCGCCGATCCAAATGTTATGAAGCTGATCGGTGAAGGATTGCAGAGCGGTAAATCAGAAGATTAATTAATCGTCCGCGCCTTCTGCCTCATGGGATGGCGCAACGCTCTTTCCAGATTTTGTAGGGTGTGGAACTTTGATTTTGCCGCCATCGTCACCAGCACCCTCACCGCGAGCGCTACCAGTAACTTGTGGTTTGGCTCCTGAAGCGGTTGTGGCTACCCAGATCAACTTGCCGCTTAACACCTTTGTGCAGGTGTAAGACTTGCCTGAGATTTTTGTGGTTGATGCCGCCTTGGTACATAGCCCGCCAGCTGTCACTTTTGTTGCTGCTTGCGCACCCGTCCCGGAGATTGCAGAAATCAGAAGAACCGTGACGACGCTGGCAAGGGCTTTTCTTTTCATATGCAAATCCTAAGGTTTGAGACCGAGAACTTTCTGACTCAAACCTGAGAGAAAGTGCAGAATCTAGAGAATCAACGTATCTG
>CAIZHC010000219.1 GCA_903932705.1 uncultured Actinomycetes bacterium
AATCTAAGATTGATCTGCTTTCGGAAATACCACTTCATCAATAATCAACAAGATAGCTGCAGCAATTGGCACGGCAAGGATTCCGCCGACAATTCCAAGCAGACTCACGCCAACAAGTGCAGCGATGATTGTGACAACTCCAGGAATGGAGAGCGATTTACGCATGATGCGCGGCATGATCAAATAATTCTCAATTTGAATGTATGCAATGTAGAGAAGCAAGGTAATGACCGCATCCGTCGGACTCTTACTGAGAGCGATAAGCGTTACTGCAGTTATGCCAAGAAGATGTCCAATGAGTGGAATCGCACCGCATACAAAGACAAGCACAGCGATGGCTGATGGATATGGAAGACCCAATGCGAGCGCCAGAATTAATCCGAAAATGGAGGCGATGAAAGCCACTGTGGCTTGACCGCTCACAAATCCACCAATACGGATGATGATTGCTTCAGTGATGCGAGAGATGCGATCGCGGCGTGAAGCTGGAACAAAGCGAAGGCCAACGGCTGTGACACTTGGCAGTGAGGCGAGGAAGTACAAGGTCAAAATCAGAACAGTGAGAGTTGCGACCGCGCCAGAGACAAATGCACGACCGACGCCGATAACACCGCCGAAGGCTGAAACTACATATTGGCCATTATGAATTGATGAATTGAATTTCGCTTGAAGCGAGTCGATGATGCCGTAATGATCGTTGAGGTTGCCAATCAACTTATTTGATTTCAAGTCTTGCAAAATCTTTGGAGCATTCTTAAATAAATTGCTTACTTGAGTAATGGCGGGTGGGATCACTACAGCAGAGAAAATGGCGACAAAAACTAGAACGAGAAAAACGACGGCAACTACTGCATGCGAGCGCTTGAGGCCGCGACGACGAAAGAACTCCACAGATGGGTTGAGTCCAGCTGCCAAGAAGAGGGAGATGATGATCAGAACAAAGACCTGACTGGCGCTAGCCAGAGCGCGCAGCATGGTTACAGCTATCACCGCTCCAGAGGCGGCTAGGAAACCGAAATAGAAGGGGTGGCCATGATCCACTGGAGCGCCCGGAGTTCCGAATGATTCTGGGGGTGGAGCAGGCTCGTTGGACTTAATATTGAAGGGCAACCTGGGTTTCTTGAGCGCCATAGTTTGATAATACGAGAAGATACGTCTATGAGCGAGCTTCGAATTACGGGTCTGAGCGAGGACATGCTTGCCCTCTCAGCCCTGCCTTGGCGGAAGTCGCTTGAGGATTGGCCGGAAGATCCGGGCCTCACCAGTATGCGCGGTATTTCCCGCCATATCGTTCGCCTGATTAGGACTGGACCCGGGGATAGAGATGTCTTTGCTGTGAAGGAGACGGTCGAGGAGTTTGCGACTCGCGAATATGCGATCCTTCGAGAGCTCAATAATCGAAATGCCCCATGCGTGGAGCCGGTGGCTATCGTGGAAAATCGTCTAGATAATATGGCTAACCCGCTACCAGTCGCCCTGGTAACCCGCTACCTGCCATTCTCGCTGCCCTATCGCGTCATCATGAGCGGGGATGTGACCCCCCATGAGATCAACAACATGGCTAACGCGCTCGCACTCCTTTTAGTCCGACTCCACCTACTTGGATTTTGGTGGGGAGACTGCTCGCTCTCTAACACCCTCTTTCGTGAGGATGCCAACGAGTACGCCGCATACCTGGTGGATGCCGAAACAGGTGAGTTCCAACCTGGGCTTAGCAATGGGCAACGCGAACACGATTTAGATATCGCTCAATTTAACGTTGCAGCAGAGTTAGAGGATCTAGCGAGTGCCGGATTGCTCCATCCTGGAATGGATCCGATTAGAGCAGCCGATCGCGTCATCTCTCGCTATCGCAGATTATGGTCAATGCTCAAAGAGCCTCAGGTGCTTGATCCTTCTGATCGTCACGCAGTAGAGAAGGCGATGCGTGCGGTACAAGATCTTGGATTCGCTGTTGAAGAAGTTGAAGTAACTCTTGATGGAGAGAAAGGTGCACTTAAGTTCTCTCCAAAGCTCGTGGCCGCCGGATACCACCAACATCGCCTCTTTGAACTTACCGGGATTCATGCTGAAGAGTTGCAGGCTAAGCGCCTGCTGGCATCCTTTGATCGCTTCCGTGGTCGTGAGAAAAAGCCGCTTCCCCCAATTGAAGATAGCGCTCGCCGTTGGCTCTCTGAGACCTATCACCGAGTCATCGATATGGTCCCTGAAGATTTGCGTGGACGCGTTGAGCCAGCTCAAATGTTCCATGAGATTTTGGAACATCGTTGGTACCTAGGTGAGAAAGCTGGAAAAGATTTAGGTATTACATTTGCTGCAGAGGATTACATTAAATCAATCCTGCCATTTAGAAATATTCCAAAACTTGAGGAAGAAGCGGTTGTTGTCGATGAGTTCACTGCCTAAGAATTTCGGAGCTGCCTTTGATCTCAGCGTTTTAAAGAACGCTGGTGCCACCCATGAGGTTTCTGGAGTCGGAATAAATCAAGTCAACTTAATGCAAGATGTGCTTCCCGCCTCTCATGCGCAAGTTGTAATTCTTATCTGTTGGTCGGCGAGATCTCCGCAATCACAAGCTGTCATGACAGCGCTGGGACAGATGCATCAGGAGGATTCTGCTAAGCCCGAAGGAGCAGGGTGGTTGCTTGGCAATGTAAACATTGATGCTGAACCAGAGGTTGCCCAAGCACTTCAAGTTCAGACGGTTCCGCTCGCACTCGCAATCATCCAAGAGCAGGTAGTGCCACTATTCGAGAGTGTTCCTACTGTGCCTCAGTTACGTTTGGTGGTTGACAAAGTTCTTGCACTTGCTGCTGAACGTGGTGTTGGTAGCGCTGCCCTTCAAGAGCCTGGTGCTGAACCAGTTGAGCAACTTGAGCCTGAAGAGATTGCCGCTCTGACTGCACTGGAATCTGGGGACTTTGCGACAGCTCGCGGTGCTTACAGAGATTGGCTCAACCGAGCACCAAAAAACGCTCTAGCTCAACTTGGTTTAGCGCAGGTAGAACTCTTGATGCGGATTGATGGTCTTGATACCGCAACCACGATTTCAGCCGCAGATGCCGCTCCTGGTGATGTTGCCCTGGCGAGATCCGCTGCTGATTGCGAGGTGGCGATTGGCCACTATGAGAGCGCTTTCACACGATTAATTTCACTTATTAAGCAGGCAAGCGGAGATGATCGCAAGGAAATTCGGGAACA
>CAIZHC010000220.1 GCA_903932705.1 uncultured Actinomycetes bacterium
ATTCGCATGATGGAGGCATCGGGGGATCTCTATGCAAATGCCATCACCACATTCCGCAAAGTAACTGTCCCGCTCTCGATGCCAGGAGTTGTTGCCGGAACTCTTCTGACCTTCATTCCTGCAGCTGGTGATTACATAAACGCGGAGTTGCTTGGAAATCCGGGTACCAAGATGATTGGTAACGTAATCGAAGCTCGCTACCTTGCGATTGTTGATTACCCTGGCGCAGCTGCGCTCTCACTTATCTTGATGGTGACTATTTTGATTCTCGTCATGGCGTATGTAAAACGAGCTGGCACTGAGGAATTGGTATGAACAAGGCAACGCGCTGGTTCTCTCGCAACCTGATCCGCATATACGCGGTTATCGGATTTGCATACCTCTTTCTTCCAATCATTTACACATTCGTCTTCTCATTTAATGATTCCAAGAAGAGCAATCTGGTCTGGGTTGGATTCACCTTTAATAACTGGAAGAACCCGTGTGGTGCACCAGATGTTTGTAATGCCTTAGGTAACTCCCTGAAAATCGGGGTACTTGCCACCTTCTTCGCGACAATTCTTGGGACCCTGATGGCCTTTGCAATGGGCCGCTACGCCTTTAAGGGTCGTTCGGTAGTAAATATTTTAATCTTCCTGCCGATGGCGACTCCTGAAATCGTTATGGGTGCATCTCTACTCACCATGTTTATCTCATTTGGATTTAATCCCGGATTCTGGACCATCGTCATCGCTCACGTGATGTTCTGTATCTCTTTTGTTGTGGTGACGGTAAAGGCCCGTATCGCGAGCTTGGATCCACGTCTCGAACAAGCTGCTATGGATTTGTACGCGGATGAGCGGGAAACTTTCCGCCGCGTTACCTTCCCACTTGTTGCACCAGGTATCGCAGCAGCAGCCCTCTTGGCCTTTAGCTTGTCTTTCGATGATTTCATTATTACCAACTTCAACTCCGGTGATGTAAATACCTTCCCAAAGTTCGTTTACATCTCCGCGCAACGTGGGCTGCCCGCCCAGGCAAATGTCATTGGGTCATCGATGTTTCTGATTGCGCTCATCATTGTTTTGGTGGGTCAGTTCGTCGGCCGTAAGCGCGCAGGGGTGCGATAAGGTTTCACCCATGGCCAACATCGGCAATATGTACGGACCCTCCTTCACCTTTCTTGGTGTCCCTCAATGCGATCTTGAAATTCCAGAGAGCTATGCGGATGCAGATGTAGTGATTGTTGGTGCTCCTATTGATTCAGGCACATCCCATCGCTCCGGCGCCAAGTTTGGCCCACAGGCGATTCGCGGCACTGATTACTTAGGCCACGATGGCGAACGTCCACATTTGTCTCTCCGCGTTGACGGATTGAAAGATCTCAAGGTGGTTGATGCCGGGGATTTGCTCATGTCTGGGCACGACCTGGTTGCATCACTCAAACTTCTTGAAGAGGCGACTGAGAAGATTTCGCGCGCTGGTGCTATTCCTTTGATTTTGGGTGGAGATCACTCCATCGCCTCTGCTGATGTAGCGGGTATTGCCAATCATCGAGGTAATGGCAAAATCTCAATGATTCACTTTGATGCCCATGCAGACACAGCTGATAACCAATTTGGCGCTCTCGTTGGTCATGGAACACCGATGCGGCAGTTGATTGAACGCGGTTCAGTGCGCGGAGATCGCTTCTTGCAACTTGGCTTGCGTGGATATTGGCCAGATGACATAACCCTCAAGTGGATGCGCGATCAAGGCATGCGTTCGTATGAGATGACCGAGATTCATAATCGCGGACTCGATGTTGTGCTTGACGAATCCTTCGCGCGTCTTACAGATGAGTGCGATGGCGTATTTCTCTCCGTAGACATTGATGTTGTTGATCCGGGTATGGCGCCAGGTACTGGAACTCCAGAACCAGGTGGCATGACGAGTCGCGAATTGCTCGAAGCAGTTCGTCGCATCTGCCTCGAACTTCCGGTCGTTGGAATCGATGTAGTGGAAGTTGCTCCAGCATTTGATAGCGCGGAGATCACGGCGATGCTCGCAAATCGTGTTGTGCTTGAAGCCTTGAGCGCGATTGCATTTAAGCGGACAGGTCAAACCTACGATCGCAACAAGAACGTCCTTGATCGCTAACGCTTAGAGCGTTGCCAAGATATCTGAAATATCCTTCTCGGTCGTCCAAGGGTTCACAATTGCAAAGCGCAGGATGGGTTCGCCTCTGTGCGCTGATGGCACCACGAATCCAATCTGATCTGCAAGCAACTTATCGCTCCACGCTTCGTATTGTGCTGTGCTCCAACCAACTCGCTTGAAGGCGACGATAGATAACTTTGGCTCATAGAGAAGTTCTAGGTCAGGATGCGCAGTTACCAAACGGGCAGCATGTTGGGCGATATCAAGAGTTTGTTGCATCGCCTCTGAATACTCGCGTGTTCCATTAGCGGCAAGAGAGAACCAGAACGGTAAACCGCGGGCACGGCGGGTGAGATGAATCGCGTAATCTGATGGATTCCACTCGTTGGGATCTTCCAAGGTATCTAGATAGGAAGCGTGTTGAGTGTGAGCTTTCTTAGCGATTGAAGGATTGCGGTAGATCAAGGCACAGGCATCAAAGGGTGCAAAGAGCCATTTGTGCGGATCTACAATAAAGGAGTCTGCACGTTCCACCCCGTTAAAGAGTGGTCGCACAGATGGAGCGCAAAGTGCAGCAAGTCCATAGGCGCCATCGACGTGGAACCAGATATCGCGCGCAATTGCTGCTTGCC
>CAIZHC010000221.1 GCA_903932705.1 uncultured Actinomycetes bacterium
AATGAATGAATTTTTAACCGCTTGGTTCGAACAAAATCCCGGCGAAGGAAAAGATATTGTTCGAAAGAGCATTGATGCTGCAGCGGCACGTGTTGCAGCTCGTAAGGCACGAGACCTTAGCCGCTCTCGCAAAGGATTACTTGAAGGACGTGGCATGCCGGGCAAGTTGGCTGATTGCCAATGGACCGAACCTGAAAAATGTGAGCTTTATATTGTTGAGGGTGATTCTGCTGGCGGCTCCACTAAAGGTGGACGTGATTCAAGATATCAAGCAGTTCTCCCTATCCGCGGAAAAATTCTAAATGTTGAGAAGGCGCGCATTGATCGCGTGCTACAAAATAATGAAGTCCAAGCGCTTATCACCGCGCTAGGCACTGGTATTCACGACGAGTTTGATGTCGCGAAGTTGCGTTACCACAAAATTATTTTGATGGCCGATGCGGACGTTGACGGTCAACACATCCGCACACTTCTTTTAACTCTTCTCTTTAGATTTATGCGCCCACTTATTGAAAATGGATTTGTATATCTGGCGCAGCCACCGCTCTATAAATTGAAGTGGGGCGGAAAAGAACCAGTTCAATATGCATTTAGTGATCGTGAACGCGATGGTTTCATCAAAATTGGTTTAGAGGCCGGAAAGCGTTTACCTAAAGAGGATGGAATTCAACGCTTCAAAGGGTTGGGCGAGATGCCAGCTAAAGAGTTGTGGGATACCACTATGGATCCAACCCACCGCATCTTGACTCAAATAACTTTAGAAGATGCCGCCGCCGCAGATGATCTCTTCTCTGTTCTCATGGGTGAAGATGTAGATCTTCGTCGCTCCTTTATTCAACGTAACGCCAAAGACGTTCGATTCTTGGATATCTAATGGACGATAGATTTCAAGAGGGCATGGAAGGCTCGAAGATTGAGTCTGTTGATCTTCAAGTTGAGATGGCGCGAAGTTATCTTGATTATGCAATGTCAGTCATTGTTGGACGCGCACTTCCCGATGTTCGCGATGGCCTAAAACCAGTTCACCGCCGCGTTCTCTACGCAATGTTTGATGCGGGGTATCGCCCAGATAAGGGCTACTACAAATCCTCTCGTATCGTCGGTGATGTTATGGGTAATTACCATCCCCATGGAGATGGTGCGATTTATGATGCGGTTGTTCGTTTAGCTCAGTTCTGGTCGCTTCGTTATCCATTGATTGATGGAAATGGAAACTTCGGTTCACCTGGTAACGATCCAGCCGCAGCGATGCGTTACACAGAGGCAAAGCTCGCCGCTCTCGCAATGGAGATGATGCGCGATATCGACGAAGATACCGTCAACTTCATTCCTAACTACGACGGTCGCTCCCAAGAGCCAACTGTTCTACCATCACGTTTTCCAAATCTTCTGGTTAATGGTTCAGCCGGAATTGCTGTTGGAATGGCGACAAATATTCCACCACATAACCTCACTGAAATTATTGAAGCAACTGCATGGGCACTCGAGCACCCCGATGCCTCATCTGAGGAAACCCTTGCAAAGTTAATGACAATTGTTAAAGGTCCAGACTTCCCAACCAAGGCGCTCATTGTTGGTCGCCAAGGAATTGAAGATGCGTATCGCACTGGTCGCGGTTCAATCATTATGCGTGCAGTTGTTGAAATTGAAGAGATCAATAAACGCACCTGTTTGGTCGTCACCGAGCTTCCTTACCAAGTAAATCCAGATAACTTGGCACTCAAAATTGCAGAGCTTGTTAAAGATGGTCGCATCAAAGGAATTGCAGATGTTCGCGATGAGGGAAATGAACGTCTAGGTCAACGCCTTGTGATTGTGCTGCGAAATGATGCGACACCGAAGGTAGTTCTCAATAACCTTTACAAGCACACCCAACTTCAAGACTCTTTTGGTGCCAACATGTTGGCCCTTGTGGATGGCGTACCCCGAACCCTTCGCCTCGATGAATTCATCCGCTACTACATTGAACACCAGGTCGAAGTTATTGTTCGCCGTACCAAATTCCGCTTAGCTGAGCGTGAAAAACGCGCTCATATCCTCCAGGGTTACCTCAAGGCCCTTGATGCCCTTGATGCGGTCATTGCTTTAATTCGTGCTTCTAAGACTCCAGAAGAGGCTCGCACTGGATTGATGAAGTTACTTGATGTTGATGAGATTCAAGCAAATGCAATTTTGGATATGCAACTGCGCCGTATTGCAGCCCTGGAACGTCAAAAAATCAACGATGAGTATGAAGCCTTGATGGCAGACATTGTTGTGCTTAATGAAATTCTTGCAAGCGAAGTGAAGCAACGCGAGATCATCAAAACCGAACTTCTCGAACTCGGTGAGAAATATGGCGATGAGCGCCGCTCTCAAATCATTCTTGCTGAGTCAGATCTCTCTGTTGAAGATTTAATTCCAGATCAAGAGGTTGTTGTAACAATTACACGCGGTGGGTATTCCAAGCGAACAAAGGCTGATCTCTATCGCGCGCAACGCCGGGGCGGCAAAGGAGTGAAAGGAGCGGCGCTCAAGCAAGATGATCTTGTAGATCACTTCTTTACCGCTTCAACCCACGACTGGTTGCTCTTCTTCACAAATAAGGGCCGCGTCTATCGCGCCAAAGTTCATGAGCTTCCAGATGCTGGACGTGATGCTCGCGGTCAGCACGTTGCAAATCTCTTGGCTTTCAAGCCAGATGAGGTAATCGCACAAGTTATCTCTCTGCGTGAGTACGACCCAACCCATTACCTAGTAATTGCCACCAAAACTGGAATGGTGAAGAAATCTCCTTTGACAGAGTACGACTCACCTCGCGCTGGCGGATTAATTGCTATCAACCTCAAGCTAGAAGATGAAGTTGTCTCAGCCGCACTCATTACAAATGAAGATGAGATTCTGCTTGTTAGTAAACATGGCATGTCACTTCGCTTTGCAGCAAAAGAAGAGTCAATCCGCTCAATGGGCCGTTCCACCTCCGGAGTTATCGGAATGAAATTCCGTAACGATGATCAACTTCTCACCATGGCTTCAATTTCAGGCTCATCATCTGATCACTATGTTCTTACAGCGACGGATGGTGGATACGCCAAGCGAACCCCACTTATTGAATATCGCGAGCAGGCTCGTGGTGGTTTAGGTGTGAAGGCAGCCAAGATTGATGAACATTCCCGTGGAACTTTGGTTGGAGCCATGATCGTCTCCCCAAGTGATGAAATTCTGGCAATCACTTCAGGTGGCGTTGTTATCCGCACCGCCGTTGAAGAGATTCGCGAGACCAGTCGAGATACTCTCGGAGTTCGCCTAGTAAACCTGGATGAGGGCACCTCGGTGGTCTCAATAACCCAAGTAAAAGATGTGGTTACTGAGGAGATTTTGGGCTAATCCCCGAAGTCGGGTAGCCTCGGTCACTCGCAAGACACCCAGAAAATGGGCCTGTAGCTCAGCTTGGTTAGAGCGCTTCCCTGATAAGGAAGAGGTCGGAGGTTCAAGTCCTCCCAGGCCCACGAGATTGCCAGATTTCCGTACCTGAACTCCTTCAGATAAGGTTCGGATTCTGAAATATCTGAAATAAATATGGGGCCTTAGCTCAATTGGTAGAGCGCCTGCTTTGCAAGCAGGAGGTCAGGAGTTCGATCCTCCTAGGCTCCACTTCCATCTCATATTTACTAACTAGATAAAAACCCACATGCGGAAGGCACCAGAATGTCAACAGCAACCCTTCACACTTCAAAAGGTGACATCGTCATCGAGCTCTTTGATAACCACACTCCAAAGACTGTTAAGAATTTCGTAGATCTTGCGAAGAAAGATTTCTACAACGGAACAATCTTCCATCGCGTCATAGCTGGCTTCATGATTCAAGGTGGATGCCCACAAGGCACCGGAACCGGCGGACCTGGTTACAAGTTTGATGATGAGTTTCATGGCGAGCTTTCATTTGATCGCCCATACCTTCTTGCAATGGCGAATTCTGGACCAAACACAAATGGTTCACAGTTCTTCATCACAGCAGCACCGACCACATGGTTGAACCGCAAGCATTCAATCTTTGGTGAAGTTAAAGATGAAGCATCTCAGAAGGTTGTTGATGCAATTGAAACAGCAAAGACAGGTTCGATGGATCGCCCTGTTGAAGCAATCAAGATTAACTCTGTAACTATTACTGAATAATCCTTTTACTCTTTAATCCATGAAAATAAAGAACTCGCTTACAACAAATTTAATTGTTGTAATTGCGGGTTTCTTTATTATTGCCACCTACGCCCCAACAATTACCTGGGGCGGTTTAGGGTTACAAGATCACCTCTTACTTATCAACAAGGCAATATTTAGCGATAGCCAGATACATGGCGTATTTGCTGGTGAGTGGTATCGAGTACTCACAGTTGTTCTCACCCACGCGAGCTGGTTACATATGGGATCAAATATGTTGGTCTTGTTCCAGCTTGGAAATCTCGTTGAACATTTCTATGGGCGAACTCGTTATGCGCTAATTTTGACTCTCTCCGCGGTTGCCGCATCCTTTACGAGTTTGTGGCTTGATCCAGTAAATCAACCTTCTGTCGGAGCATCGGGAATGATCTTCGGGCTATTTGGGGTCATGCTGATCTCGGGCAACAAGATGGGTGTTGATTACCGCCAGGTGATGGGCCTTCTCGCTCTCAATATTGTCTTCAGCTTCGTCCCTAGAGTCGACTGGCATGCCCAT
>CAIZHC010000222.1 GCA_903932705.1 uncultured Actinomycetes bacterium
AAATGGCGATGAAAAATAGGAAAGGTACAACGAACGTACTTCTGCGAGCGAGGTTGAGCGAGCAAGTTTCGCCGTCGTCGTTGCCAGAATTCCTCTCGGCATTGGAGCAAGAATTGGGGTGAAGGAAATTTTTACCTCAGAGCCAACGATTGATGAAAGCACTTGTTCGATTTCAGGGGTGTGCTGATGCACTCCCCCGAATTTGTATGAAGTTAGGGAACCCATGATTTCGCTTCCCAAGAGGTTGGTAGATGCTTTGCGTCCTGCTCCCGTGGTTCCAGACGCTGCAACAACAACGATGTCGCTTCCATCGACAATTTTTGAGTGCAGAGCTGGAGCTGCAGCGAGGGCGATAGCTGTCGCATAGCAACCCGGGTTCGCAACTCTCGTTGCGCTGGAAATTTTCTCGCGTTGACCAGGAACCTCAGGCAGTCCATAAACCCAAGCTCCTGAATACTCACCGCCATAATATTTTTCCCAGGAGGCGGGCGATTCCAAGCGATAGTCTGCGCCGAGATCCACAATCTTTACCCTGAGATCTACTCCTGCAATCAATTTTGAAGATTCGCCATGCGGCAAGGCAAAGAAGAGCAGTTCGCAGTCATTCATCCGCGAAATCTCTGTGGCTTCAAATGCACGATCTGAATAGTCAACTAATTGGGGATGCACCGAAGTCACCAATGCCCCAGCCTGACTCCCGGCCGCTATGTACTCCACATGAAAATGTGGATGGGAAGTTAAAAGTCTGAGGAGTTCTCCACCTGAATATCCGCTTGCGCCGATCACGCCAATTTTCATGGCTCTACGGTAAAGGTTTATGTATATTTATGCAAGAACATGCATATTTATACGCGAACAACCGCTCCATACTGCTCAGAGGCTGCCTGAACTGCGGATTCTCGGTATCCAGAGACCTCATCAGCGGTCAAAGTCCGATCTGGCGCTCTAAAGGCGAGGGTAAAGGCGAGGGAGACCTTGCCTTCCCCCAGATTTTCATAGCGATCAAAGAGGGTGATCGATTCCAAGAGCTCGCCGGCTCCTGAAATGAGAGCGGCTTCAATCTTGGAGGCTGGAACCGCTACATCAACGATAAGCGAGACATCTTGGGTTGCCGCAGGCATCGTCAAGATTGGTTTAACCGACTTAGCTGGCGCGACGGGCAATTCGGAGAGAATAACGGCGAAAGCACAACTGCGAACGGGTAGTCCGAGAGCTTCAAGGACTCGAGGATGCAACTCTCCGGCATGAGCTACTGGCTTCCCCCCGACTTGAATTTCGGCGCATCTTCCCGGATGCCAAGGAGCTAAATCAGATTGAATAATCGTTCCGGTATTTCCAGTGAGTTCGATAATTTTGAGGGCTTGCGAAACTGCATCAGACCACTCGAATTGGCGCCCGGTACCCCACCAACCATCTCTATCCAACGACCCTGCAACAACTGCTCCGACGAAAAGAGGTTGGGGTGGCACGCTGGCATAAATCTCCGCAATCGTTTCGGCAGATGGGCGTACATCGGTAGCCACGGGTGAAACATGAGCCAACTTCGTCACATCTCGAAAAACAGAACCAATTTCAAAAATGGCGCAATCCTTTGCGCCTCGATTTA
>CAIZHC010000223.1 GCA_903932705.1 uncultured Actinomycetes bacterium
TACGGATAGTGGTGAGTGGAGTACGTAGTTCGTGTGAGACATCTGAAACGAAGCGTTGTTGCAAGCGCGAGAGGTTTTCGAGCCTTGAAATCTGTTGCTGCATTGAGACAGCCATCTCGTTGAAGGAGATTGCCAAACGTGCCATCTCATCTTGGCCTGAGACATGCATTCTGCGATTGAGGTCGCCGGCAGTTAACTGTTCAGCAATTTCGGCAGCGTCACGAACTGGATTAATTGCTTGGCGAATCACATACCAAGAGATTCCGCCAATCATGAAGATCAAGAGGAAGCCGGCAAAGAGCAATAACTGTCCGATGAAATCAACGATGGTTTGCTGCTCCGTCAAGAGAAAGACGTAGTACAACTCGTAAGGAGATTGAGGTGGAACCTCAACGGCGTGACCAACGATGATTGCTGATTTCTTGCTGCCATCTTTAAAGGTAATGTTTCCGCGAACCCACTGAGCAAGTCCTGTCTTACGAACGGCGACTCTTAGTGTTTCAGGAATCGAAGTGATTTCAACATTGCCTGATGCGCCACTGAACTTATCGTTGCTCCTATTCACCAACGGTGAACCGATTAAGACAACCTCGCGCGGAGTCGTGGCAACGGTTAAGTCACTCGCCTGCAAAATTCGGTTGACTACGACAGGAAGTTTGAGCGAGGCGAGATAGAGAGTGGCATCCAACTGTCCTTGTGCATAGTCGTACAGTGATTGAGCTTCAGAGACAGACTCATTGGTCTTCTCGCGAAAGATTCCATTAGAAATTTGAATAAAGAGAATGCTTCCAACGAGTGAAATTAAGATGATTGAAAGTAGGAAAGTAGTGCTGATGACGCGAAAGAGGATTGAACTCCTCCATTTCACGCCAAGCCATCTCATGCCTGACTCGCTCCCGCCTTATATCCAACGCCTCGAACCGTAAGAACTACTTGAGGATTATCGACATCCTCTTCGATCTTTGCGCGCAATCTCTGTACGTGAACGTTGACCAAGCGAGTGTCGGCAGCTTGTTGGTATCCCCAAACCTCACTCAACAGAGCGTCGCGGGTGAAGACTCGTCCTGGCTCTTTGGCTAGAGCAACGAGCAGATCAAATTCCAGACGCGTCAACGGAATGGTCTTGCCATTTCGAATAATGGTGTGAGCGACTTGATCAATTGTGATGTCACATATACGAAGGGTTGTTGAGCTCTCTGAATTTGAACGGCGTAGGCGAACTTTGATACGTGCAACTAACTCTGATGGGTTAAATGGCTTCACCATGTAATCATCAGCGCCAGCCTCAAGACCTTTAACCACATCGTAGCTATCGCCCTTGGCTGTAAGCATCACGATGGGCACCATGGATTTTTCACGGATTAAAGTGCAGACCTCAATGCCGCTCAGCCCAGGAAGCATCACATCAAGAAGAACGAGATCAGGCTGATGCGAGTTAAAAATGTTCATTACCTGGTCGCCGGAGTTGACGAGATCCACCTCAAAGCCAGAGCCAGTTAGGACAATCCCCAACATCTCCGCCAAATCTTGGTCGTCATCGACGACCATGATGAGTGTCATTAGGAACCGTGCTCCCAAGAGTTCAGGTAAAGCTCTTGTGCAGGCGTGAGTACATCGATTGCGACTCCCATGCTGGCGAGCTTTAAGCGTGCTACTTCCTTATCAATCTCAGTTGGAACCTCATGTAGCCCTGCACCTAGTGAGGCAGCTGCCTTAACGAGCCACTCCGCTGTCAAAGCTTGATCTGAGAAGGACATATCCATAACAGAGGCTGGATGACCTTCAGCAGCTCCAAGGTTTACAAGACGACCCTCAGCTATCAAAAGCAAGCGGCGACCATCGTTGAGCACATACTCATCGGTCTGGTGACGAATCTTCTTGTTCTTTTTCGCCGCATTCTTCTCAAGCCAAGCTACATCAATTTCAATATCGAAGTGGCCAGAGTTAGCGAAGATTGCGCCATCCTTCATAACTGCAAAATGCTCCTCGCGAAGTACATCGCGGTTACCAGTCACGGTAATAAAGAAGTCACCAATCTTTGCCGCTTCAAGTGAGTTCATGACCCGATAGCCCTGCATCAGCGCATCAAGCGCCTTTGTTGGATCAATCTCAGTTACGACGACATTTGCGCCCATTCCGCGAGCGCGTTCTGCAACGCCCTTACCGCAATAGCCAAATCCGCAGACTACAACAGTTGCTCCCGCGACCAATCCATTGGTTGCACGGAAAATCGCATCCATTGTGGATTGACCTGTACCAAAGCGGTTATCAAACATGTGCTTCGTATCGGTGTCATTGACAGCGATCATAGGAAACTTAAGTGCGCCATCTTTAGTCATCTGGCTCAAACGAATCACGCCTGTAGTGGTCTCTTCGCATCCACCCATAATGCCATCGAGTAATTCAGTCCGTGAAGTATGTAATGTGTTTACGAGGTCGCAACCATCATCAAAAACTAGATTTGGTTTGATATCTAGCGCTGCATTGAGATGGCGGTAATAACCATCGCGATCAACTGCATTATGGGCAAACACATTAATTCCATATTCATAAACAAGTGCGGCAGCAGTGTCGTCTTGGGTTGAAAGTGGGTTTGATGCGCAGAGAGCAAGTTCCGCTCCACCGGCCTTGAGGGCGCGCATAAGGTTTGCTGTCTCGGTTGTGACGTGCATGCAAGCGGCGATGCGAATTCCAGTAAAAGGCTTCTCGGCTTCAAAGCGTTCTTTAATCTGTGCGAGAACAGGCATGTTGCGCTCTGCCCATTCAATGCGCTTCTTACCTTCAGCAGCTAGGGCTGCATTTTTGATGTCATGACCAACTGTTGTTTCAACTGACACAAGAACTCCTTCGAACCTTTAGTGACGTGCGGCTTGCTTGCCTTATAAGGACGTCCGTAAGCGCAAAGGTTACCCGATGAGCGCCAA
>CAIZHC010000224.1 GCA_903932705.1 uncultured Actinomycetes bacterium
GGATCTTGATGGTCAGCAAATTATGGAGATATTGGGCATAAAGCCATCTCGGTTAGTGGGAGAGGCTTATGACTTCCTCTTGGAGTTGCGAATGGAACGAGGACCACTCGGCCAGGAAGCTGCTACTGAAGAACTATTAAAGTGGGCGAGCGATAAAGAACTTGGATCCTCTGAGAAGTAAGAGAGATGCGGCAAGAAATACGGCGACAGTCGATAGGGGAAGCACTGCAGATTTTCCACTGGTGGGCAGGAGGACTGCAGCCACGATTGCGCCAAGGACAATAAGCCCATTTACAGCAACATCATAAAATGCAAAGACGCGACCGCGATATTCATCGGCAATCTGAGATTGAACGAGCGCGTCATTTGTAACTTTTACAGCTTGGCCGCAAGTGGCGATAAAGAAAGCTGTAGTTAAAAGTAGCCACACCTGTTGAACGAATGCGAAGAGAACCAGAAAAGGAATGGGCCCGACCATCATTATTCGGATCCAGCGATGGCGACCAAAGTAATTAACAAAGAAAGGAGTAATAAAAGATCCGACCCCGAAACCAACTCCAGCCACCGCTAAGGCTTTGGCAAAACCAGCTAGACCTGCATCGGGATTACTTGGGGGATTGAAAGAGTTTCTTTCAAGCAATAAACCCATCAAGGTAAGTGCAGTCAAGCCCCCTCTTTGAATGGCAGTTGCAAATATTCCGCGGAGTGCATCGGGATGATTCTTTAGGATTCGTAAACCTTCTTGTAACTCTCGCCACCCGCGAACTTCAGGTGTAATTTCATGTTCGGCAGGACCGATATCTCGTCTCGCCAAATGTCTAGTGAAGAGCGCGCTCGCAATATAGAGAAGCATCGCAATCAAAATCACCTTTGCATCTGAGAGATCACTCTTTCCATGCGCATCAAATAATTTCTTGATTCCTATTCCAACTCCACCACCGATGACTACGCCGATACTTCCACCGGTTACAGCGAGCGCATTTGCAGAAATTAACTCTTCTCTCTCAACGATGAGTGGAAGTCCCGCAGATAGACCAGAAAGTATCAATCTATTAATTCCGAAGGCGACTAGTACCAACAGGGTGAGCCCTACTCCAGTTGCGCCGGACTTTATTAATATGGCGATGAGCGCTAAATCTGCCGCCCTGATGAAATTGGAAAATTGAACAATCCGTTGGCGCGAGAAGCGATCTAGAAAGACTCCGGCATACGGACCAACGAAAGAATAGGGAAGGAGTACAACAGCAAAGGCGGTGGCTGCACCGACGGCGCTCGGTTGGCGCTCAGGGGAGAAGAGAACAAAGGAGGCGAGAGCTGATTGAAATATTCCATCGCCAATCTGTCCTAGCCAACGGATTGTGAGGATCTTTGGCAATTTGCTTCCCGGGTGAAATGGCCAATTCTTGGTCATCCCAATCTTTCTCATGCGCGCAAGCGTAGTTAGTAATAAAGGTTTATTCTTGGAAACTATGTTGACCGCCTTGTGGAGTCGCCGTGATGCGATTGA
>CAIZHC010000225.1 GCA_903932705.1 uncultured Actinomycetes bacterium
AGCGTTGTTGCTTGGTACTGCTGGCGCGCTACTGAAGGTGATTCTTCGAGCTGGTAGTTTCTAGCCGATAAAAATTTGATCAGGGTATGCGATGCCTGTGCTTGAATGACAGTCATATCCTTTTGGATTCTTCTCGAGGTACCGTTGGTGGTATTCCTCAGCGGGCCAATAGGTCACTGCCTCACCACTCTTGATCTCGGTGCAGATCTCATCAAATCCATGTCCCTTGAGGACATCGTTATAGATCTCGCGAGAGGCGAGCGCGGCCTTCAATTGATCAGCGGTCGTGGTGTAAATCGCGCTGCGATATTGCGTACCTATATCTCCGCCTTGGCGATTGAGTGAAGTTGGATCGTGCATGGTCCAGAACTCCGCAAGTAGACGGTGGTATGAAACTTCCGATGGGTTGTACTCAACTTCAACCATCTCAGTGTGCCCGGTCTTGCCAGTGCAGACCTCCTGATAGGTCGGCTCTGCCTTGGTTCCACCCATATATCCAACGGAGGTGCGAACTACTCCTGGCATATTCCAGAATCTGCGCTCTGCTCCCCAGAAACATCCAGTGGCGAAGAAAGCCTTCTCATTTACTTGGGTCATGGTGGTAATCCCTCTCATCTCGCCGAACCGTTATCTCCACTCGTCTTCTGAGCGCTATACGGCTTCATCCCTGCAAACGCTCATCTCGTGCGTATCATTCCCTGAAGTCACGATTCTTTCACTGATACCCTAAGGGGGCTCTCTGAATTGGCTCGGTTTAACGCAGTTCAATCGGCCGCAGCAGATATGCCCTCGTAGCTCAGTGGATAGAGCACCGCCCTCCGGAGGCGGGTGCGCAGGTTCGACTCCTGTCGGGGGCACCAGCCCTTAAAATCGCCTCACATCTCAAATTCACAGGGAATATGAGGAATCTTTCCCGTTATGTCCTTGTTATCTTGTGAGGCTTACGAGAGAATAGGTCAGTATTCACCACTACTCCAGCTCGGCTTCGGTAGTTTTACCGGAAGTTTGAGTTGTTTTAGTCTGAATTAGCACTCTTACCCCCTCCGAACCGCACTTCGGCAGAGTTAAGAGCTTCCCTAAATTGAAGGAGATGGCGATGGATTGGCGACACGAAGCGGCCTGCCGCGATGAAGATCCTGAGCTCTTCTTTCCCGTTGGAAATACCGGTCCAGCCCTTGCTCAAATTGAAGAGGCTAAAAAGGTCTGCCAGCGCTGCCCTGTTAAAGAGGCCTGCCTAGCCTGGGCGCTTGAGAGTGGTCAGGATGCTGGAGTCTGGGGCGGTCTATCTGAAGATGAGCGTCGCGCTCTAAAGCGTCGCGCAGCTCGTAACCGCGCTCGCATGCTGGAGAGTCAGAATCAGTTCTAAGAGTGGGTTAGCCTGGCTTTAAACCTTAAATACGATTGAAGCCACTGTCTCGTTATTTACTCGAGTGAGGGCGATGCTTCCCTTAAGTTCATTCTCCGTGAGGGTTCGCACAATTTGAAGTCCAAGGTTGGATGACTTATCCCAGTCAAAGCCAACCGGCAGGCCAATCCCGTTATCAATCACCTTAATTGTGTAGGTGGATTCACTTCGCGAAACTTCAACTCGGACCAGATCTCCGCTCTCAGCTAATCCATGTTCAAGCGCATTGTGAATCAGCTCAGTCACGACAAGAGCGAGCGGGGTTGCAACCTGCGAATCCAAGATTCCAAACTCGCCTAACTTCTCTGGAGTAATTGGACGCGGGCTAAGTTCGATGGCATTGTGAACGATGCGATCGTAAACCTCATCGAAGAGAACTGATTCCGCGGAGCTCGTTGAAAGAGTCTCATGCACAATCGCGATTGAGGCTACGCGTCGAACAGCTTCTGCAAGTGCTGCACTCGCAACCGGATCTTCGACTCGCCTTGATTGCAAGCGAAGGAGTGCAGATACCGTCTGCAAATTATTCTTTACTCGGTGGTGAATCTCACGGATGGTCGCATCTTTTGAAACAAGCGCACGATCACGACTTCGCAATTCAGTGACATCATGCACAAGAACGATGGAGCCGATTCGATCACCGCTCTCGATGAGTGGGATGACAAGCAGATCAACAATTCCATTTCCGTTGTCAAAGTCCGCACGTCGCAATGTCTTGCCGCTGAGCACCGAACTCCAACTCTCCTCGCTGGGTTGCGATTGCTGGCGTTGCAAAGAATCAAAAATGGCACCTAGCTGTGCTCCCTCAATTTCGTTATCCCAACCTAGGCGGCTAATGGCAGAACGGGCATTCGGACTCGCATAGGTGGAAGCCCCAAGAGCATCAAGGCGAACCAGTCCATCACCTACACGGGGCGCATATTCAGCCTGATAAATACCCTCTTGAATCGGAAAGGTACCCTCAGCAATCATGCGAAAGACTTTATGCGCAATCTCGCGATAATTAATTTCAAGCGGAGATCCAGAACGCATAGCAACCGCATTACGGTGACGTGATATCACCGCGATTGTTTGACCTTCAAAGTGAACCGGAACAGTCTCTTCCTTGATCAAGATATCGCCAACCATCTCGGGTTCAGAGTCGCGAATAATCGAGCCAGTTGAAAGGGTCTGATCAATTCGCGCGTTCTTGCCCCAGGTAAGTTCCTGACCGATGACATCTTGGGCGAAAACAGTAGGAGCCGTGGTGGGGCGAATGTGCGCGATAGCGATATGACCTTCCGGCCAGCTCTGGTAATCCTTGCGGCGAGGTACCCAGAGGATGAGGTCGGAGAATGAGATATCGGAGAGCAGTTGCCATTCAGAGATTAGTTCTGAGAGTCGCTCACGATCCTTAACGGTCAGCGCGGTATGCGAATAGGCAAGATCACTTCTTGAGCTAATCGCCAATGTCCACACCTCGCAGTAGAAGGAGTTCTTATCTCAACGCTGCAGCAATCTTAGCAATCGATCTCTCTTTGGAACTTCCACTTCGCAGAGCCGTAAGAACCCCTCCGCCTTTGGAGCGATTCAGATCTCCCTCTCTCAGAATGTATCTATTCTCCCCCGTCGTGAGGGTAAGGAACTTGCTCTCCCATTCGCGCAATTCCCTTGAATGTCCGGATAGAACACATATGTATGAAACTGGCAGACGTTTCAACAGAAGTGGATATTCACGGATGAATTGCGAGAGCTCGGTCATGCTCATTGATGTGGATTTGCTGATGTAAACGAGATGGGTCGCTTGATCTAGAACATTATTGATAAGGGAGCCGTACCACCGGCGATCATTTACAGCCTCAGCTAATCCAGGCAGTACTCCCAAATCCACGACAGCGCTCTCTACTCCATCCGGAATTCGGGTTGGCCGACTCTCCTTGTCGAGCGGGAGTATCTCTACCCCTTGGGTCAATCCGATGAATTCCTTAAATCCAGCGCCTTGTGAACGGATGTCGGCGTCAATCAATAATGCAGAGCTCTTGCTCGCCAGTTCGCCGGCAAGGGCCGCCGAAAATCGTGTTCGGCCTGGAGCACCCGTACTTCCTGTCACTGCAATGAGACGCCTCTCGCGCGTAAGCACGTTGCCCGACCGATTACTACGTTGAATCATGCCACTAGGAGCCCGGAGGCTTCCTCGAGAATTTTCAACAATTTCTGTTGATGCAAGGGCTTCACTTTGTAACATGGGTGAGCGAAGCCTATTTCTAATGGCCACCATAATTTCATGTGAATTAAACTCAATCTGATCAAGGCATATAAATGTGATTGTTGGCGAATGAAACTCCTGCAGAATTTCGCGATCAAAACCGGGGAAGGAATTTTGATAAACGATGACCGTTCGAAGTTCTACTCCTCTTTGATCTAAAAATGCCTTCAGAGCAGCGGTGTCAAAGGCGCGATAAATAATGTTCCAACCTTGTGAGAAGAGCAGTTGCGCAACAAAATCCTCGCTATCTGCATCTGGAATCGCAGTAATCACTTCAAGTTGAGGAATTTCAGAACGAGTCACGGGCCAAGACCAACCTTCCTTGTGCTTCTGCGGTCACAATCAGTGAGGTAACTGTCGCCCCAGTTATGAGACTTACACCGACGCTTCCTCCTAGAGCTCGTGACTTTTGATCTATATTTTGGATTGCTATGTGCCGAGCAACAAGAGCCGGAAGAACCATTTGATCTTTAGGAATTACATAAATATCCACTCGATCTCCAACTGAAAGATCGAGTGGCAAATCATTCACGCCATTCCCGACCGGCAAGAAAGTTGCATCGCTACTTCCCGGTTGCGCAAGTAGATCATTGACAGTTACAAGATCACCGGGCTGAAGCGCTCTTGAGGCAAAGCGACCTACTACTTGATCTTTACTGCCAACAAAATGGTTGGAATCGGCAGATAGATTCACTTGTATCAATTGCACAGAATTTAGCGTGATCTTGGCAGATGCAGGAATTGCATTTTTCACCATCCAAGCAGAAGTGTGCGGCGATGAATTCAGTAAGGCTGAAATTGCAATAAGGGAGATGAAGATGGCGCCTACGGCTGCTATTCGCCGCAAATTTCGTTGAAAGAACTTCTGTAAATCATCCATGGGAGATGGGTACCAAAAGTTTCCCGCTCTTGTATTTTGATATCCACAGATGCTCGGGGCTCAGAGTTTTGGCTGATTAACTACCAAGGTATTTTCATCCTTTCGGAGGATACCTTTCAAGCGCCACGGTGAGAGTTTTGCCCCATGAACGCAGAAACTTTTGTACTTGAATCAAGTGAGCTCCGTGGAGCGCCTGAAAACCTCATTCATCTACCCGCGCCATTGCCAAAATTTGTGGAATTTCCTAGACCTGGTTCCAAAGAACCAGGGGTGAACTTCACGATCGCTCCG
>CAIZHC010000226.1 GCA_903932705.1 uncultured Actinomycetes bacterium
GCTGCTTTTAGGTCTAAGAGAGTTGCAGCCACCACTAGGAACTCAGTGGTCTGATCCAGATCCCAACCCTGCTCAGAGCCCTCTAAAGCCTTTATATACGCAATAAAATCATCAGTGACAACACCTAGGGCAATCTCAGTTATATCCATCTTGTGACGCGAAATGAGTTGCAAAAGTAGATCAAAGGGGCCATCGAAATTGCTCAGGTGAACCGAGAACGCGCTCTCGCTTCCCTCAACAATTAGATCACTCATGGGGAGAAAGGTACTCATAACGCGCTTGCCTTGCGTACCGCACCGCCGTAGAGTCCGCCGCATGGCAAATAGCACTTCAAAGCTTTCTCGACTCGCAGATAAATCGACAAATCGTGATGAGGAGCTCGCCACTACGGCTGGAGTTCTCGGGCGGACCGTCATTGATTTTCCAGTGGTAGTGAGTACTCCCGAGCCAGGCTCTGCTCGAGTGATTTCGGTTGTAAACCAGAAAGGTGGCGTCGGAAAGACCACGACAACCATCAATCTCGGCGCGGCATTGGCCGAGCTCGGACGCCGAGTTCTGCTCATAGATTTTGATTCACAAGCGTCAATGACAACAGGTCTGGGAATCAAGCCATCCCAACTAAAAGAGCAATATGGCTCTATCTGGTATCTGCTCAATGATCCCCAATCAGGGATTCAGAATTTCATTTTGAAATCAAATGTTCCTGGGCTCGACTTTGTAAGGGGTCACGAGGATCTAGCTGCTGCTGAAGCCGCATTCGTTACTGAGATAGCGAAGGAGCACAAGCTTCGCAAAATACTTGCCCCGGTATTAGATCAGTACGATGACATTCTGATCGACTGCTCCCCCTCACTCGGAACGCTCACCATTAACGCTCTTACCGCCTCTAATGGAGTACTCATTCCAATGGAGTGTGAGTATTTTGCAGTTTTGGGTCTTTCGCTCGTTAAGAAGACCATTGAAAAAATCCGCGAGAATACCAATCCAAATCTCGTTATTGATGGAATCTTGGCCACCATGTTTGATCGAAAGACTGGCCACTCTCGTGATGTTCTAGAACTTATTGATAAAGAGTTCCCTGATGAATTGCTGGACACAATCATCTCTCGCACCGTTCGATTCTCGGAATCAACTGTAAAAGGTGAACCTGTAACAACGTATGCCAGTAGCTCGACCGGTGCGCTTTCGTATCGTCGTCTAGCTCGTGAATTAATTTCTCGTGGAGGTGCCAAGTGAGTCGTCGTGTAACTCTTCCCGGAGCGGAAGAACTTTTCCGTCAGACAACAACTCTGAGCGCGGTCCCTTCTGTTAATCCAACTCCCGTTGAAGACCAACCGGAAGCGCCGATTCAAAGTGCAGCGAATAAGAAGTCAGTGCGTACCACTCCCCGTCGTCGCGTGAACACATTTGATCGTTCGCCAAGTGGCAGAGAACGCCACGATGAGAAAATTACTGTCTATCTCTCGCCTGAAGAGCTCTACGATTTGGAACAAGCCCGTCTTGCGCTACGTGGAGATCTGGGATTAGCAGTTGATCGCGGTCGTATAGTTCGCGAATCGTTGGCAATCATCATCGCAGATTTGGAAGCTAAGGGCGATCAATCAATCATCGCTCGGCGTCTTCGAGGTCGCTAATAATTAATCAGCGAGCCCTTGGGTGTGCACTCGCATAACTTTCTCGCAATTTATCGATAGTAACCAAGGTGTATATCTGTGTTGTTGTTACAGATGAATGCCCCAACAACTCTTGAACAACGCGTACATCAGCTCCACCATCTAAGAGGTGGGTTGCGTAAGAATGGCGAAGAGAGTGTGGAGATACATCCACAGAGATATTTGCGCGTTTTGCCGTTTGGGAGACGATGGTCCACATACTCTGCCTTGAAAGTCTTCCGCCACGATCATTGAGGAAGAGAGCTTCGCGATCTTTGGAAATTAGACCGGGTCTGACGCGAACTAGATATTGATCTAACGCCTCTCTTGCAAACCTTCCTACTGGTACCACTCTCGTCTTGCCACCTTTACCGGTGAGGCGCAAACTTGAAACTTCTCCCCCATCAAATTTGATGACATCCCCTACGTTAAGTGAGACAACTTCTGAGATGCGAGCTCCTGTTCCATAAAGTAATTCCAAAATAGCAGATTCTCTAATTGCATCAGGATTTCCGGCAGATTTAGCGGTGTTTAGAAGAGAATCAATTTCAGAGATAGTCAGCGCTTTGGGTAAGCGCATCTTTATCTTTGGTGGCTTAACATCTTTGATGTTGTTGAGGGTCTTAGCTTCTTTACAAGTAAATTCCACAGCATTTCGCACGGCGACGACAGACCTTGCTACTGAACTTTCAGCTAAGCCACGAGAACGAGAGTGAGAGATGAAATTTTCAAGGTCAGAACTCGTTAC
>CAIZHC010000227.1 GCA_903932705.1 uncultured Actinomycetes bacterium
AATCGCTGGATACACAAATGCCGGTAAATCTTCTCTGATGAATCGTCTAACCAATGCAGGCGTTCTCGTCGAAAATGCGCTCTTTGCAACGCTCGATCCCACCGTTCGCCAAACCAAAAGTTCTGATGGTCGCATCTACACCTTGGCTGACACCGTTGGTTTTGTTCGCCACTTGCCACACCAACTCGTGGAAGCATTCAAATCCACGTTGGAAGAGGTAGCTGCCGCCGATCTGATTGTGCATGTTGTCGATGGTTCACACCCTGACCCTCAAGAACAGATCCGCGCCGTGCGCGAAGTAATCAAAGATGTTGGTGGGGGAGATATCCCTGAGATTATCGCCATTAACAAGGCTGATATCGCAGCGCCTGAGGTCATAATGCAGATCTTGCGTGAAGAGTCCAACAGTTATGCATTCTCCGCACGCACCGGTTTTGGTTTAGAAACTCTTATCAAAGCTATTGAGACTTCATTGCCTCGTCCGCGAGTAGAAGTCACTGCGGTGATTCCATTTAATCGTGGGGAGTTGGTATCTGCAATCCATGAACGCGGTGAGGTACTCTCTGAAACATATTCGGAGAATGGAACCCGAATTCACGCCATGGTTGATGCGCATATTGCAAAGCGCATCGAGGAGATGATTCAGGTAGGAGTTCTTGGGACATGAGCAATGTTGTTAAATTAACCACGCGCAATAAAGCTGCAGCGAGAGATCGCGCCCTTGTCGCTCTCTTGCAAGGTGAGGTAATCATCGTTGCCGCCGAACACGGGTATTTCTATCTCTGTGATGCTTTCAATCATGTGGCGGTTAACCGACTACACGAACTCCGCGGGGATCAACCAGGAACCGCGGCTCAAGTCTTGATTGGAAAGGTAAATGCGGTCAGCGGACTTGCCGCTAACTTTGATTCAGATTGGCAGAAAGTTGTAAATGCATTTTGGCCCGGCTTGCTCACCGTTCAACTCGCTCCGCAGTCAGCGCTCAGTTGGGATCTGGGGGATGGTCGCCAGCTTCCTGAGTTCGCAGTTCGAGTTCCCAATCGTGAATTTCTACTCTCGCTATTAGCTAAGAGCGGCCCTCTTGCTGCGGCCAGCGCATCACTCGCTGGGCAGCCCCCAATTCGAGACCTGCGATTTGTCACTGCTGATCCTGATGAAGAGGTATTGATGGTCGATGAAGGAGTTTTGCCGGAAGGCCCCGCCTCCACTGTGCTCCGCCGTCCTAAAGAGGATGGTCCGATTCAAGCGGTTCGGCTAGGCGCAATCGCGTTAGATGAGTTACAAGAGGTCCTACCTACGATTTCGGCGGTAAAGCCGTAGGGTTCGGGTATGTCTACTGATACCTTTTTTGGACCTGATTTCGACGCACTGACAGCGCAAGATCCAGATATCGCGGCCGTTTTGCTCAGCGAGCTTGAGCGTCAGCGCCACAACCTGCAATTAATCGCAAGTGAGAACTTCACCTCACCAGCTGTGCTGGCTGCTATGGGATCAACGCTCTCAAATAAGTATGCAGAGGGTTATCCAGGCAAGCGTTACTACGGCGGATGCGAAGAGGTCGACAAGGTCGAACTCATTGGAATTGAGCGCGCTAAGGAGCTCTTTGGTGCAGAGCATGCCAATCTCCAACCGCACTCAGGTGCTAGTGCCAACGTTGCGGTCTATCAAGCATTTACAAAGCCTGGAGATACCGTACTTGCGATGTCGCTTCCACATGGCGGCCACCTCACTCACGGCTCTAAGGTCAACTTCTCCGGTAAATGGTTCAACATTGTCTCTTACGGAGTCCGTGCCGATAACGAACTTATCGATTACGACGAGTTGCGCGATTTAGCACTTAAGAGCGCACCACGCATGATCTGCACCGGTGCAACCGCGTATCCAAGTTTGATTGACTTTGCAAAGGTTCGCGAGATTTGCGATGAAGTTGGCGCAATCATGTGGGTCGATGCAGCGCACTTCATTGGTTTGGTTGCAGGTAAAGCAATCCCATCTCCTGTCTCATATGCAGATGTAGTTTCATTTACAACGCATAAAGTTTTGCGCGGTCCTCGCGGCGGAATGATTGTTTCAAAGGCCGAACATGCGGCAGCAATTGATAAGGCCGTCTTCCCTGGAATGCAGGGCGGTCCAATCATGAGCGCGGTTGCCGGTAAGGCAGTTGCACTTAAAGAGTGTGCGACTCCCGCCTATCAAAATTATGCAAAGCAAGTTATTGAGAATTGCCAGGTCCTTGCTTCAAGTTTAGAAGAGCACGGAATGCGCGCAGTATCAGGTGGAACTCAAACTCACCTAGCTCTCATGGATATTCGTTCAACTGGAGTTACCGGCAAAGTTGCCGATGAACGTTGCGGACTCTCTGGAATTACTATGAATAAGAATGCAATTCCATACGATCCAGAGTCACCAGCAGTTACTAGCGGAATTCGAGTAGGTACCGCTGCAACGACAACACAAGGCATGGGTCCAGCACAAATGCAGGAAATTGCATCACTCATTGCACGCGCCATTAAAGATGGTGAAGATCCGGCAAAGGCTGCTGCAATCAAGGCTGATGTACGTGCGCTCACCGCGCAATTCCCTGTCTATCCTCGCTAAAGGTCGATTCTGCAATGCGTGAGTACCTC
>CAIZHC010000228.1 GCA_903932705.1 uncultured Actinomycetes bacterium
TTGCACGGAATCTTCGATGGTCCATCCACCCTCAGTCCAATCAGAAGCGGAGATGCGAACGAAGAGAGGAACGCCATCATCAATTGAGGCGCGCACCTCTTGAACAACTTCTTTAAGGAAGCGAATGCGGTTTTCGAAAGTTCCGCCATATTCGTCGGTACGGGTGTTTGAGATTGGTGAGTAAAACTCATGAAGCAAATATCCGTGAGCTGCGTGAATTTCAAGAACATCAAAACCAGCGGCGATGGCTCGCTTTGCTGCAGCGCCGAACTCCTTCACCAGCTCCTTGATTTCAGGAACTGAAAGTGCATGTGGTGTTGGATAACCTTCAAATGCGATGGCACTTGGAGCCACCGCTTCCCAACCGCCTTCATCTGGAGTTGCCATAAAGTGGTCTGAACCAGGTGTCGTAGTTCCAGCTTTGCGACCTGCATGAGCGAGTTGGATTCCCATCTTGGCGCCCATGGAGTGAGCGAATTCAACGATCGGAGCCCACGCAGCAACTTGTGCATCGTTGTATAGCCCAGGGCAACCAATCGAGATGCGCCCTTCAGCAACAACTCCCGTCGCTTCAGCGATGATTAAACCTGCGCCACCGGTTGCAAAGCTACCGAGGTGAACACGATGCCACTCTCCGACAATCCCATCCTTCGCTGAGTACTGACACATGGGGCTGACCCAGGCGCGGTTCTTTATTTCAACTCCACGAATAGTGATTGGGTCAAAGAGTTGAGGCATGTACTTTCCGATCTGATTAGGGTGTTTGCAGGACTGTGAATTATTGGCGCAGGAAAGTCTTTGAGTTATCCCTCTTGAACTTCAGTTGGAGTGTTATGGATTCCAGCAATATCTTCTTTATGTGTGGGAGCAAGGTGCTCGGCGGGAATTGTTCCAAGTAAACCCTTTTGGAAATCCTCAAAGGCTTGGATGACTTCCGCCTTGGTGTTCATTACAAATGGACCCATCCAAGCAACTGATTCGCGGATTGGTTCGCCACCGAGAATGAGAATATCCATTGTTGGAGAGCGTGACTCTTGATTTTGATCTGCAGTGATTACAAGAGTGGAACCATCGACAAGAACTGCGAGCTGACCCATCTGTACTGGCTGAGCGCTATCGCCAACTGTTCCCTTGCCATTGAGTGTGTACACCAGCGCGTTGTAATCTGGACGCCACGGCAATCGCAACTGCGCACCAGGTGCCAAAGTAGCGTGCACCATCGTTATTGGTGTCTGCGTCGAGCCAGGACCCTTATGCCCTGCAACATCACCGGCGATAACACGCAGTAGCGCTCCGCCATCGGCAGAAGTTAAAAGTGCAACATCACCAGCGCGGATATCTTGGTAGGCAGGTTGGGACCACTTTTTGGCTGCAGGCAAATTCACCCAGAGTTGGAATCCGTGAAAGAGTCCTCCACTTACAACTAAATGTTCAGGTGGGGTTTCGATATGCAAAATTCCAGCACCTGCAGTCATCCATTGCGTATCGCCGTTGGTGATGGTTCCTCCGCCACCATGGTTATCTTTGTGATCGAAAATTCCATCAATAATGTAGGTAACAGTTTCAAAACCGCGGTGTGGGTGCCATGGAGTTCCCTTTGGCTCGCCCGGTGCATATTCAACTTCACCCATTTGATCGAGGTGAATAAATGGATCGAGATCTGCCATATCTACGCCAGCGAATGCACGACGGACGGGGAAACCTTCTCCTTCAAAGCCCTGAGGCGCGGTGGTAACGCTCTTCACGCGACGGATCTTGGCGGTGGGATCAGCTGTTACACGAGGCAGGACCGTGAAATCGCTAACTGTTACTGCTGGCATGACATCTTCTCGTTTCTCATAAATTGTGCCCTTGCGTAAATCGCCTTCCGGTATACGAACTCAGCGATTTCGTTAATTGAACATTCAACTAACGAAGTATAGAACGCATATCTGGGCTAGCGCATTCCCGGAGGCGGGGTCCAGTTCGGATGTAGGTGCGGTTAGGTCGAAAACTCTTATCCACAATCCTCGCTCTCAAGCGCAGATTTCATCTCTCAATGTCACCCCAA
>CAIZHC010000229.1 GCA_903932705.1 uncultured Actinomycetes bacterium
AAGGTGAGGATGTTATATCGGCCGCGCTAGCCAAAATCTATATTGAAAATAAGGTACCAAGTGAGATCTTGGTTGACCGAGAACCTTCAGATGTTGAAGCTCTCACCGGATGGTTGGCTGGAATCGCAAACCATAAAGTTTCCATCTCGGTTCCGCAACGTGGAGAGAAGTACGAGATGTTGCGGACCGTTGCCCGCAACGCCAACCAGGCTCTCATCCAATACCTCAGCAAGAGATCTAATGATGTGGCAGTAGTGGGCCGTGCTCTCGAGGAGATTCAGGAAGCGCTCGGGCTCTTTGAACTTCCACTTCGAATTGAATGTTTTGATATCTCCAATATTCAGGGCAAGCACATGGTCGCATCCATGGTGGTCTTTGAGGATGGACAGCCCAAGAAATCTGATTACCGCAGATTCGCAATTGATGATGATGCTGGATTTGATGACACGAGAGCGATGAACCACGTTCTCACCAGGAGATTAAAGCGCTATCTAGCAGAGCGAGCTGTCGATGTTCAAGAGTTAAAGATGCAAGGGGGAGCCAGACCAAAGTTTGCTTATCCGCCGCAGCTGATTGTTGTTGACGGTGGAGCTCCGCAAGTAAATGCTGCCTACCAAGCACTCGAAGCTTTAGGTTTAGAGAATATTCCGCTCGTTGGTCTGGCTAAGCGATTGGAAGAAGTCTGGCTACCCAATAACAGTGATCCGATTATTTTGCCTCGCCATAGTGAGGGTCTTTATTTAATGCAGCGAGTGAGAGATGAGGCGCACCGATTTGCTATTACCTTCCACAGATCCAAGCGTTCGGCGGTCATGTTGGAATCCTTATTGGATGAGATTCCTCTCCTCGGTGAAGTAAGGCGAAAGGCGCTCCTAGACCGATTTGGCTCGGTCGGGGCAATCCGCAAAGCTTCCCTCGTTGAGATTGCTGCGGTCCCGGGAATAGGCGAGAAAATTGCAGTAATTATTACTGAATCTCTCCATGAGCAAGAGGCTGTTGCCCCATCAATCGACCTGGGAACGGGCGAGATACGCGGATAGACTTGCATGTATGAATGGCAAGGTAGTTGTTATCACGGGAATGAGCGGTGCTGGTAGGTCCACAGTGGCGCACGCCCTTGAGGATCTCGGTTGGTATGTAGTCGACAATCTGCCGCCCGCACTCCTGGCTAATCTCTGCGATATGGCTGCAAACACCGCCTCACGGATTGCCGTTGTTATTGATGTCCGAGGCCGTGAATTCTTCGGCACTTTGAGCAGCGCCTTGAGTGAGATTGCCGAACGTGGTGTGGAGCGCCAAGTTCTCTTTGTAGATGCGAGTGATGATGTTCTCGTAAGACGCTTTGAATCTACTCGCCGCCCCCATCCTTTGCAGGGAAATGATCGAATCGTCGATGGAATAGCTAAAGAGCGCGAGAGGTTACGCGAAGTTCGCTCAGTTTCTGATGTACTCATTGACTCCTCGGCTCTCAACATTCACCAACTAGAACAGAAAATCGCGGAACTATTTGCAACCTCATCAACTGCAGATCTGCGCGTTAATGTTCTCTCCTTTGGGTACAAGTACGGCATTCCTGTTGATGCAGATCTAGTGGTGGATTGCCGTTTCATCGCCAATCCACATTGGGATCCGGTGTTAAGACCGCTCACTGGATTAGATTCAGCGGTCTCTGAGAGAGTGCTAAGTACTGAGAATGTGCAGGATTTTCTCGCAAAGTATCAATCGCTCTTTGAAACCATGGCGGCGGGATTCTTTACTGAAGGCCGAAAGTATTTAACTCTTGCAATAGGTTGCACCGGCGGCAAGCACCGTAGCGTTGCAATTGCAGAGGAGCTCTCGCGGTTATTTAATGAGCGAGGCGTGATTGGCGAACAGAGAATTGAAGCGACTTCAATTCATAGAGATCTTGGGCGCGAACTTTAAGAGATGTCTGATGCAAAGGTAGTTTCATTAGGTGGCGGACATGGTTTAGCAGCCACTCTTACCGCATTGCGCGGAATTACATCGGAGATAACTGCTGTCGTGACCGTTGCAGATAACGGTGGTTCAAGTGGGCGACTTCGAAGCGAATTTGGTTCGCTTCCTCCAGGAGATTTGCGGATGGCACTTGCAGCTCTGTGCAGCGATGATGACTGGGGTCGCGGCTGGGCCAATGTGATGCAGTACAGATTCGCGGGATCTAGCGAATTAAGTGGCCATGCTCTCGGAAATCTTTTGATGATGGCTCTCTGGGATATGGATGGAGATACCGTTGAAGGAATTAAGCAAGTAGGAAATCTGCTTCGCATCATCGGTCAAGTTCTACCTATGTCGCTAGACCCACTAGATATCGAGGGAACTTTTAGTACTGCTTCCGGTCGAAAGATTGTTCGAGGGCAGGTCCAGGTTGCCACAACTAAGGGCCGCATCGAATCCCTTCGTTTGATTCCTGATGCTCCTCGTGTTACTCCGCAAGTGCTTAGAGCGCTTCAGGATGCTGAGTGGATCACGATTGGTCCTGGTTCATGGTTCTCAAGCGTCATGCCGCACCTCTTGCTTCCGGAACTTGCCGATGCAGTAGTGAACTCTCCAGCCAAGCGAATCATGGTCCTTAACCTTCCCGAACCTGATTCTGTTGATGAATTTGCAGGCTCCTCTGCCGCTGATCATCTGGATTTTGCTCTCTCTCATACTCCGCACCTACGCATTGATTACGCGATTGTTGATCCCACTGCCATTGAGAAGAACTCCAAACTTCAAGGGATGGTTGAGGGTTTGGGTGGAGAGTTGGTTATTGCTCCGCTAGCGCAATCTCCTGGTAGTTACCACCACGATGTAAAGAAACTTCGTTCAGTTTTCGCACACATTATCGAGTGAACCCTGCTTAGATTGCCGCATGGCAATGACTGCATCGGTGAAGGACGAGTTGAGTCGACTCAACGTCACTAAACCGTGTTGCAGAAAGGCCGAGGTTTCAGCGCTTCTCAGATTTGCTGGGGGATTGCATATTGCCTCTGGAAAAATTGTCATTGAAGTTGAACTCGACACTGCACAAGCTGCCAGACGTCTCCGAAAAGATATTGCTGAGATCTACGGACATGAAAGCGAACTCTCCGTTCTGTCACCGAGCGGACTTCGCAAGGGAAGCCGCTATGTAGTTCGAGTGGTATCAGAGGGCGACGCTCTTGCAAGGCAAGCAGGACTTATTGATGCAAATGCCCGCCCCATACGCGGATTGCCACCTCAAGTTGTCTCGGCAGGAATTTGTGACGCAGAAGCTGCGTGGCGTGGCGCATTTTTGGCACATGGATCTCTTACCGAACCTGGACGATCTTCAGCTCTTGAAATCACCTGTCCTGGACCAGAGGCTGCACTTGCACTCGTTGGCGCTGCACGCAGGTTGGGAATCGCGGCAAAGGCTCGCGAAGTTCGAAGCGTAGATCGTGTAGTAATCCGCGATGGCGATGCCATTGGTGCGCTGCTCACCAGACTCGGGGCGCACGAGAGTGTCTTGGCTTGGGAAGAGCGGAGAATGCGTCGAGAGGTGAGGGCTACCGCTAATCGTTTGGCGAACTTTGATGATGCAAATCTCCGTCGTTCAGCCAGGGCGGCAGTGGCTGCCGCGGCCAGAGTTGCAAGAGCCTTAGAGATTTTGGGAGAAGAAATTCCCGGACATCTCAAAGAAGCCGGTGAATTACGCATAAATTATGGACAGGCGAGCCTAGAAGAGCTTGGTTCACTCGCCTCCCCACCCATGACAAAAGATGCAATTGCAGGGCGAATCCGTCGTTTATTAGCGATGGCAGATAAGCGGGCACATGATTTAGGCATTCCTGATACCGAGGCGGGACTTAGTCCAGATTTATTGGCTGAATAGGCTACTGATAGGATTTTGCCATCACAGTGTGGTGATTCTTTAAATGGGTTAGACCAAATTTACTGGTTTATGACAATTCAAAATTTCTTTAGAAGGTGGGATTAAAGTGATTCGTGTTGGAATTAATGGTTTTGGACGTATCGGACGTAACTTCTTCCGAGCAGCTCTACTCGCAGGAGCGGATTTTGAGATTGTTGGAATCAACGACCTCACAGATAATCACACCCTTGCTCACCTTCTTAAATATGACTCAATCCTCGGTCGCTTAGGTCTACCAGTCACCTACACCGATGATTCAATCACCGTTGGTGGCAAGACCATCAAGGTATTCGCTGAGCGCGATCCCGCAAACTTGCCTTGGGCATCAGTAAATGCAGATATCGTTATTGAGTCCACCGGCTTCTTCACAAAGGCTGCAGATGCTCAGAAGCACATCACTGCTGGCGCCAAGAAGGTCATCATCTCTGCTCCTGCAACAGATGAAGACATCACAATCGTTCTCGGAGTTAACGAGGATAAGTACGATCCAGCAAATCACAACATCATCTCAAATGCATCTTGCACAACTAACTGCCTCGCTCCAATGGCAAAGGTCCTCGATGAGGAGTTCGGAATTCTTCGTGGCTTGATGACCACAGTTCACGCATACACAAACGATCAATCTCTTCACGATCAACCACACAAGGATCTTCGTCGCGCCCGCGCCGGTGCTCTCTCAATCGTTCCTACCTCAACAGGTGCAGCAAAGGCAATCAGCCTCGTGCTTCCAAGCTTGAAGGGCAAGCTCGATGGATTTGCACTTCGCGTTCCAGTCCCAACGGGTTCTGTCACCGACCTCACCGTCGAACTAGCTCGCGAGGTAACTGCAGCTGAGATCAATGCAGCGATGAAGAAGGCAGCTGATGGTCCGCTTAAGGGTATTTTGCAGTACACCGAGGATCCCATTGTCTCTGCTGACATCGTGACCGATCCAAGTTCATGCATTTTTGATTCTGGAATGACTAAGGCGATTGGCTCAACTGTGAAGGTTCTTGGTTGGTATGACAATGAATGGGGTTACTCAAACCGCCTTGTTGACCTCGTTACCTTTGTAGGTAAATCTCTCTAATGAGTTTCACAACCCTGCAATCACTTGATGTAGCAGGTAAGCGAGTTTTGCTCCGGTGCGACCTAAACGTCCCCATAAAAGAGGGCGTCATCCGCGATGATGGTCGCATCCGAGCTTCGCTGCCTACGATCCAATATTTAGTCGATAACGGCGCCAGCGTTGTTATCACCGCTCACCTTGGACGTCCAAAGGGCGAGCGCGTTCCTGAGATGTCTCTCGCTCCGGTGGCACATCGACTGAGTGATCTTCTTGATCGCCCAGTGCACTTCTCTTCAGAAATTGTCGGAGCAGAAGTTGATGCTAAGAAAGCAGCACTCGGATCAGGGGAGATCTTGCTCCTGGAGAATATTCGTTATGAAGCAGCTGAAACTTCAAAAGATGAAGGCGAACGTGCAGCCTTTGCGGCGCAACTCGCTGCCGGCATGGATCTCTTTGTAAGCGATGGCTTTGGAGCGGTTCACCGTAAGCATGCATCTGTTTATGATGTTGCGAAGTTGCTTCCAAGCGCAGCAGGATTCTTGGTTGCTGCAGAGATTGATGTACTTAAGAAACTTACTGAAAATCCTGAACGCCCTTATGGAGTAGTCCTGGGTGGCGCAAAGGTTTCAGACAAGATTGGCGTGATCAAAAATCTCTTGGGCAAAGTCAATGTTTTGGCTATCGGTGGCGGAATGCTCTTTACATTCCTTGCTGCAGAGGGCCATGAGATTGGCACCTCACTCGTAGAACGTGATCTTTTGGACGATGTGAAGAAGCTGCTTCAAGAAGCTAAAGAT
>CAIZHC010000230.1 GCA_903932705.1 uncultured Actinomycetes bacterium
AAGTGTGACTTACCTGTTCCATTCTTTCCAAGAATTGCAACGCGATCACCATAAAAGAGTTCGAGATTAAAAGGTTCGGTTAATCCTTCGAGAGCCAAATTCTCGCATGTTAAAACTCGCAGACCTGTTCTGCCGCCTTTCAATCCGACTTGCACAAATTGCTCGAGTGAAGGAGCCTCTGGAGGTCCAATCTCTTCGAACTTGCGCAATCTTGTCTGCATCGCTTTGTACTTTGAAGCCATATCTGGGCTATTGGCCGCCTGCACTTGCAGCGTTCGTACCAACTCTTTTAATCTCTCATGCTCCTGCTCCCAACGTAGGAGCATCTCAGCAAAGCGAGCCTGACGAGCAGTTCGCACCTCATGCCAGGTACTAAAGCCACCGCCGTGAACCCAGACGGTATTTCCCATTCCTCCAAGTTCCACGGTGACAATCTTTTGAGCCACAGTGCTCAGCAATTCGCGATCGTGACTCACAAAGAAAACTGTCTTCTTGGTTTCTAAGAGTTCCTTCTCAAGCCAGCGCTTAGCGGGTACATCAAGATAGTTATCTGGTTCATCTAAAATGAGAACCTCATCTGGCCCCTGCAAAAGCGATTCAAGAACCAGCTTCTTCTGTTCTCCACCCGAAAGGGTATTGACTAATCGATCTCGAACTTGGTCATAACCGAGTCCAAGCGCGCGCGTGCAACAGATATCCCACATTACTTCGGCGTCATATCCCCCAGCATCGCCCCAATCAGAGATTGCTTGCGCATATTTCATCTGATCTTTCTCAGCGCCTGACAGCAGCATCGCCGCCTCGCTACTACTCAATTTCTCGGCAGCCGCTTGAATCTTTGGAGTTGATACAGAGAGCAAGAGTTCGCGAACTGTGCTCTTATCGCGAACCTGACCAATGAACTGACGCATGATTCCCAGTCCACCCGAGATTGAGACCTTGCCAGAATGCGGCGCTAAATCCCCACAGATCATTTTCAATAGGGTTGTCTTACCTGAGCCATTTGGACCGACAATGGCAACCTTCGCGCCATCTCCAATTCGAAAATTTATGTCGTTGAGTAGAAGTCGGCCATCTGGCAGCCAGTACTCGACTCCACTCACATCAATATGGCCCATAGGGGAAGGTTAGCCTCCGTCCTGCCTAAATCTATAAGCCTGAGAATTCATAGACGAACTTTCAGAGCGGTGCTATTTTCAAGGCATGCTGAAAATCGGATACATCGTCATTGACTGCAAAGAACCTGCAACAATCGCCAAGTTCTGGGAAGAAGTCCTTGGCGGCAAGGTGACGTATTCTGATGAAACAGGCGCAATGCTGGAAAACCCAGTCAATCTAGAGAACGGCGATAAGTTCCCACCAATTCTTTTCTATAAAAACCCTGATGAAAAAGTTGTGAAGAACCGCCTCCACTTTGATCTCACTCCTGATAATCAAGTGGCAGAAGTTGCACGCATTGAGGCTTTAGGTGGAAAGCGAATTGAAATTGGTCAATCAGCAGATCCTAAAACCACATGGGTAGTTATGGCTGACATAGAGGGAAATGAGTTCTGCGTTTTAAAGGATTGAGAATCTAGCTCACCGCTCAATACACTCGCTGAATGCCAAGAGAAAAAACATCAAAAGTTCTCTACCTCTTGGCTGGGCTTATGCTCATAGTTACAGCATCGACTCCAGCTAACGCTGCTGATAATCAAGCAACTGCGTTGGAATCTACTTTGGCCCAACTGTCCTACACGGGTCCTGCGGCCCTGACGTCGAATGTTTCAATTTCAGAAGAGATTCAAATCCAACCTCTCACTGCAGATTTTTCTAAGGACCCAATCGGATGGGATATGACACTCTGGAGTGATGCAGGATTATTTTTTGGACATGTCCATTGGTTTTGGTCCAAAGCGACAGGTCCGGGCTTCTCATGGAACATGGCCGATGCCAATCACACAAACAGTAATTTAGGTGGCGCCACATGTTCTGATACAGATGGATTTTGTTACTTGGATACTCCAAATTGGAACTTATCTGACCCCTTTAGAGTGAATATTGGCGCTGATAATTCTCTTGGTGGTGGATGGTGGAAAGCCACGATTTTGGATCTGACTAATGGGCAAATGCTCAACCTTGGATCAATGACAACCCCAAAAGTTGTTAACTTAACAAATCTTGTGGTGAAACATTCGATCTACCGAACCACTGCAGTTAGTGCGTGCCCTGGAGATTTGGCACCGACAGCAGATACCTACTTCGGACCTATCGTGGATTCAACAGGTGCTGAAGATCCCAACGCAACTGGCCAAATCATCACTCATAGTTGTGCAAATGCAGAGCTCGGAAAACTCACTGATATCGCTGGTGCGTACATGGTCTATGGCGGATCGATCAATTCGATTGAGTCTGTAAGTAGAAATGCCTCATTTAAACCTTCTCCATTGCTGACTACCACTGCGCCACCAATACCTAAAACTCCTTCAAAGGTCACTCCTTCACCAAGCCCTGTTGCAACGCCTTCACCAAGCCCTGTTGCAACGCCTTCTGCAACACCTACAGTTTCACTTTAATTACTCACCTCGCAAAACTGTTTCAAGTTCGCTACACGGTCGCATTGGAACAATTCCGGGCAAGCTGATCGGTTA
>CAIZHC010000231.1 GCA_903932705.1 uncultured Actinomycetes bacterium
GATCGCACCAAAGCCCTAGATACCGCCCTAGCCCAGATTGAGCGTCAGTTCGGTAAGGGCTCAGTAATGAAGATGGGCGATCGCGGCCCAGTAGTTCAAGAGGTAATCCCAACCGGATCTATCGCTCTTGATATCGCCCTCGGGATTGGCGGATTGCCACGAGGACGTATCGTTGAAATTTATGGACCTGAATCCTCAGGTAAGACCACAGTCGCGCTCCATGCAATTGCAAATGCTCAGAAGAATGGCGGCATCGCAGCATTTATCGATGCTGAGCATGCTCTCGATCCTGAGTATGCAAAGAAGCTGGGCGTAGATATTGATGCACTTCTCGTTTCACAGCCAGATACTGGTGAGCAAGCACTTGAGATCATGGATATGTTGATTCGCTCTGGGGCACTCGACATCATCGTCGTTGACTCAGTTGCAGCGCTTGTTCCTCGCGCCGAAATTGAGGGCGAGATGGGTGATTCACATATGGGTCTTCAGGCTCGTTTGATGTCTCAAGCGCTACGTAAGATCACCGGCGCACTCCACCAATCAAACACAACTGCAATCTTCATCAACCAGCTGCGTGAGAAGATCGGCGTCTTCTTCGGTACTCCTGAGACAACTACCGGAGGTAAGGCGCTTAAGTTCTACGCCTCTATCCGTTTGGATGTCCGCCGAATTGAGACCCTCAAGGATGGCCAAGAAGCGGTCGGTAACCGTACTCGCGTCAAAGTTGTGAAGAACAAGATGGCCCCACCTTTCAAGCAGGCAGAGTTCGACATCATTTACGGCGTAGGAATTTCACGTGAAGGTTCATTGATTGACCTGGGCGTTGAAGTTGGCGTCGTTAAGAAGTCCGGTGCTTGGTACACCTATGAAGGTGATCAACTCGGACAGGGTAAAGAGAACTCTCGTAACTTCTTGATTGATAATCCTGATCTCGCAAATGAGATTGAGACAAAGATTCGCGATCACTATGTTCCAGTCGTTATCGATCCAGAGTTGGTTGCTGCAATTGATGAGGCAACTTCAGAGGTTGATTTCTAAGACGTGGTTCACAAACCAGATGTAGCGGCTGATCCCTACTCTGACGCAATGTCGATGGCCTTATACGCCCTCGCTCCTCGCGCCAAGAGTAGGGCTGAGCTGCACACACAACTCTTAAAGCGCGGAGTTGAGCCAGAGGTATCTGCCAACGTGCTCGACTCTCTGGAGTTGCAGGGTCTTCTTAACGATCTTGAGTTCGCCAAAATATGGAGCGAATCTCGCCGTCGCCAGAAGAAATTAAGTAGCGGAGTCATAATTCAAGAGCTTCGCACTAAAGGCGTTGCACAGGACATTATCGACGAGGTCATGCAGGAGTCAGATCCTGATGAGGAGTATGCGATGGCCTTTGCCCTCGCCGAACGTAAATATCGCTCTTGTGCTCACCTCGATGAGATGGTTATTTATCGCAGAGTTCACTCGCTCTTAGCTCGAAAGGGTTTTAGCCATCAGGTTACGTCCCGGATTTTGAAGGAGCTCTTAGCCTCGTAAGACCTAAGATTGACGCATGAGCGCACGCACCTTTGTCGTAGAAACCTACGGCTGCCAGATGAATGTGCACGATACAGAGCGCATCGCAGGTCTTCTCTTAGATGCTGGTTATCAAGCAGCCCTCGAGGGAAGCACACCTGATTTAGTCGTCTTTAATACCTGTGCTGTCCGCGAGAATGCTGATAACAAGCTCTACGGCAACCTTAGCTTCTTAGCGCCACTCAAGAAGAGCAACCCTGATTTTCAGATTGCGGTGGGTGGGTGCATGGCGCAGAAGGATCAAGAGTCAATCATCAAGCGCGCCCCATATGTTGATGTGGTCTTTGGAACACACAACATTGGTTCACTTCCTGCGCTCCTTGAGAGAGCGAGAATTGAAGAGGCCTCGCAAGTTGAGATTAAAGAGTCCCTCGAACATTTTCCCTCCACCTTGCCGGTGCGCCGTCACTCAGCATTTAGCGCTTGGGTATCGATCTCGGTGGGTTGCAACAACACCTGCACCTTCTGCATCGTTCCCTCACTTCGTGGAATCGAGAAGGATCGCCCGCAAGCCGATATCTTGACTGAGGCGAGAGCGCTGGTAGAACAGGGCGTAGTCGAAATAACTCTGCTGGGTCAGAATGTAAATGCATATGGAGTCGACTTGGGTGAGCGCGGAGCATTCGCAAAGTTGATTAAAGAAGTTGGTGCGATTGATGGACTGGAGCGCTTGCGTTTTATGTCCCCACATCCACGTGATTTCACGCAGGATGTTATTGATGCGATGGCAGAGACACCAGCAGCGATGCCGCACCTCCACATGCCATTGCAATCTGGTTCTGATCGCATCTTGCAAGCGATGCGACGCTCCTATCGCTCAGATAGATATTTGAAGATTATTGAAGATGTTCGCAAAGCGATGCCCAATGCTGGAATCACCACCGATATCATCGTTGGATTCCCCGGTGAAACCGAGGGAGATTTCCAAGCAACTCTCGATGTAGTTAGCCAAGCGCGATTCACAGCCGCCTACACCTTCCAATACTCAAAGCGTCCTGGCACGCCTGCCGCAACGATGCCAGATCAAATAGGCGACGAAGTGATGGCAGATCGATACACACGCTTACACAAATTGCAGCAGGAGATCTCAGGAGAGATAAATAAAGCATCTATCGGAAAGAGTTACGAAGTTCTGATCTCAGATCATGAGGGTCGTCATGACTCAGATCGCTCGCGGGTAAATGGACGCACCCCAGATTTTCGGTTGGTCCATGTGGAGAGCGATGACTCTCGTCCTGGAGATATTGCTGATGTAACCATTACTGAAGGTTCTCCAAACTTCATGATTGGTACTGTAAATTCGATTCGAAAGACCCGCGGGGGAGATGCCAATACAGCGCGTGCCGCGGAAATCGGCGACAAATCAATCATGATTGGCATGCCAACTTTGCAGAAATTAAAGTCGTTGTGACCCTCATAGTTATTGCAGGAGCCACCGCGACTGGCAAGAGCGATTTAGCAGTTGAGATAGCCCGAAAAATTGGTGGAGAAATTGTGAACGCTGACTCCATGCAGCTCTATCGTGGAATGGATATCGGAACCGCAAAGCTAACTGTGGCAGAGCGCGAGGGGGTCTCTCATCACCTCCTTGATCTTGTCGATGTCTCAACTGATGTCAATGTTGCTTGGTATCAAGAGCAAGCACGCGAAGTAATCGATGGCTTACTTGCCAAAGGAGTTCCAGCAATTGTTGTTGGAGGCACTGGCTTCTACATCAAAGCGATACTCGATGACTTGAATTTCCCAGATACTGATCCCGCAGTCCGCGAGAAGTTGACTTTGGAAGCTGAGAAAATTGGTGGAGATGCTCTCCATAAGAGATTGGGCATTTTAGATCCAGCCGCTGCCGCCGCAATCCCGCGTGAGAATGTGCGTCGCGTTATTCGAGCTTTAGAGGTTATAGAAATTACCGGCAAACCATTTACGGCAAATCTGCCACGAGAGAATTCCACGAAATATCCAGATGCGCTTCAATTTGGGCTAACGATGGATCGCGAGCTCTTGGATATACGTGTTGATAAGCGCGTTGAGCTGATGTTTGAAAAAGGCTTAGTCGCTGAAGTCGAGCAACTTATTGAGCAAGGTTTATTGGAGGGTAAGACCGCCCGCGCCGCACTTGGCTATGCCCAAGTTATTTCCATGCTCGCTGGAGATATCTCACTGGAGCAAGCAATTTCCGATACCAAGCTAGCCACTCGACAATATATTCGCAGACAAGAGACCTGGTTTCGTCGTGATCAACGTATCTCTTGGCTTGATTCAGATTCAAATCGCGTAGAGACAATCGAGAAGGCTATTCTGAACGCATGATTGCAACCTACGGACACGGAACTCACAATGACTTTGTGCTGCTCTTTGATCCTGAGAACGAGATCGAAATTTCAGCAGATCAGATAGCCCGCATCTGCAATCGTGAATCTGGAGTTGGTAGTGACGGCTTTATCCGAATCACCAAGCGCGACTCCAAATGGTTTATGGATTATCGAAACCAAGATGGATCAATCGCGGAGATGTGCGGAAATGGCATTCGAGTAATGGCTCGCTATCTGGTTGAACGTGGCCATCAGGGCGAGGGTATCTTTGCAATAAATACCCGTGCCGGGATGAAATATTTGGCAGTTCCTGCAGATGCAGATATCTCTGTAAATATGGGACAGGTCAGTGAGATCTATGACGAAGTAACTGTCAACGTCGGTGATCACTCATGGAGCGCCACCCACATCGATGTCGGAAATCCGCACGCCGTCGCATTCGTTGAGGATCTCGCTGCGCTTGGAGATCTCAAAGAGGCACCTGCAGTTGATGGCGATTACCCAGATGGCGTCAACGTGGAATTTGTTACCTTCCTACCCAATGGCGAACTTGCGATGCGCGTTCATGAGCGTGGGGTGGGAGAGACGCAGTCATGTGGAACTGGCACAGTTGCCGTTGCTCTAGCTGCCACTCTGCATATGAAGCAGAAACTTCCCTCACGCTGGGTGATTAATCCTCCCGGTGGACGATTAATTGTTGATATCGATGGCCACAGTAATGCCACACTTATAGGACCTGCCGTACTCGTGCGTGATGTAGAACTGGATGCTTATCTGTGAACCATGGTGATGAACCGCTCGATATAGATATCGATCAACTTCTGCGAGAAAGTGCTCGAGCTGCCGCCGAATATGACTCCGCTGAGAGCGATGAGAGTAATCAACAAGATTTACAAGACCGCCAAGCGTTGCGCCGCGTCTCAGGTTTATCCACCGAACTTCAAGATGTTAATGATGCCGAGTATCGCCAACTTCGCCTGGAGAAAGTTGTATTGGTTGGAGTCTGGACAGAGGGAACAGCTCAAGATGCCGAGAACTCCATGAAAGAACTGGCAGCCCTCGCCGAAACAGCGGGTTCGGAAGTTATGGAAGGTTTTGTACAGCGCCGGGATAAGCCAGATGCCTCAACATTTATTGGATCTGGAAAAGTTGCAGAGGTTAAACAATCTGTCATCGCAACTGGCGCAGATACCGTTGTCTGTGACGGTGAATTATCTCCCGCCCAACTTCGCACCTTGGAATCAAAGTTAAAAGTGAAGGTGATTGATCGCACCGCGCTCATCTTGGATATCTTCGCGCAGCACGCCAAATCTCGTGAGGGTAAGGCCCAGGTAGA
>CAIZHC010000232.1 GCA_903932705.1 uncultured Actinomycetes bacterium
ACCAAGTGAACTTGAAACCCTAAAGGCAGCTCCAACGCCAAGGCCATCTGCAAATACGTGACCGGCCATCGCTAGAGCGGCCAGGCGACCTGCGTGGTGTTGGTGCTCATTATCGTGATGAGAGTCGAATGGTTCGTGCGTTGCAAACCAACGTTCTGAAAAATGGAGAATAAGAAAACCCAGAACGATTGCAAGTCCAACGGATCTGACGCCCCCGAAGTGAGTGGCATTCTCCTCGAAGACAGTTGGAAGAAGGTCAAAGAAGACTAAGCCGAGCATCAAACCGGCAGCTAACCCGAGAATAATGTGGGTGCGATCTCTTACCTTTACGGCGAGGAAGCCGCCGAGCGCAGTCGCGACCGAGGTAATGGCCGCGAGCATCAGCGCTTTATGCATGATGGGAGTCTACTTGAACACCCTCGCCCTTATCCGAAAGTAAAGGTGAAGGCCTGGATCCCATCGTTCTGGAAGGTAAATTTCAAGGTGCCATCAGAATTTGCGGCGCCACTATTGAAGATGTTGTACAGCCGATCTGAATCGACGGTAATCACCCCATTGACTACATCACTTCCAGCAAGAGCACCGATTAACGGTTTTCCGTTAAATGTGACAGCAACCCTGTTCGTTGAACCTACCTTTGGATTGAGAATGAGAAAAACCTTGGAAGCATCAAAGTGCTCTGTAATCGTTGCTCCTTGATGGGCCTCAATATACTCAGAGGCAATCGTCCACTTTCCACCGAGGGCAAATTGATCAAGTGGAACTCTCTTCTGCTCCGGAATTGTGAAAGTACCGTTGGGGTAATTTGGAGTAGGGAAACCAAATTGTGCGCGATTACTTCCAAAATAAGTCTCAGGCGTTAATTGTGTTTGCGGTGTTGTGTCTGGAAGGTCAGATGGCGCGACCGTTATCTTCTGGCCGGCGTTAGCCAAGAGTGTGCGAATTGCTTGCTCGCTCTCGGGGTAATTGCCCTCACCAAATTCGGTGCGACGAATCTTGCCAGTAGCATCAATCAGGTATTCAGCCGGCCAGTACTGATTGTTGTAGGCGTTCCAGGTCTTGTAGTCGTTATCAAGCGCAACTGGGTATGGAATGCCGTAGCGCTTGATTGCACTTGCGACATTGTTTGGATCCTTCTCAAAGGCAAACTCTGGCGTGCTGACTCCGATTACCTCAAAACCTGAGGAGTGATATTTGTTATACCAAGCTTCCACATGAGGCAAGGTGCGAAGACAATTTATGCAGCTATACGTCCAGAAATCTATGAGCACTACTTTTCCCTTTAGGGACGCAAGAGTTTGTGGACCAGAGGCGTTGAGCCACTTGGAGATTCCCCGAATCTCTGGGGCGGTGCTATTGGCGTTAAAGAGATTGTTTTGATTTCCTGAAGTGGTGGAGGGGACCACCTTCGTGCCCTTGAGTTTTGCCAGAGCCTTTGTAACTCCGGATCCACTTTCAATCTTGGTCAGCGCATTCGAATATGAGGGAATCGCATTAAGTAATTTCGCCTCAATCGACTTGTCGTAATTTGTATAGATGCCGATAGCCGTCACAATCATGATTAAACCTGATGCGATTTGAATTCGACCGGTGTGCTTTGAGAGCCTGCGAGATTTGGCAAGTAATTTCTGCCCACCCAGAGCGAATCCAAAAAGTGGAATTGCAACTCCAGCAACATAAAAAATCGTTACGACGACTAATTGAATTGAGACCTTATTTGTTGCAGCAAGAGTCGCGACCGAGGCCAAGATTGGACCACTGCATGGGGTCCAGACGATTCCAAGTGCAAGACCGGTGACAAAGCCTCCATAGAAATCATTTCTGGAGTTGGCACCGACTCCCCCGATGCGTCCACTCAGCGAAGAAATGAACGTTTCCAAACGCTGTGAGAGCGCGGGAATCACCATTGAAATTCCAATGACGAGTAGGACTACGACCGCCATCTTGCGCAGCACATTAGGACTAAAACCGATTGAACTTTCTAAGGCAGAAATAGCTAGCGTAAAGAAAGCGAAGGAGAGGGCGACGCCTGCAGTAATGCCTAGTGGACGGCGCTTGGAATTAGATTGCGAGACATCGGCTAGAACTATGGGAAGGAGCGGCCAGATACATGGTGCAAGAATGGTGAAGAGACCTGAGATGAATGCGACTGCGTAGAGGACGATCACGCTTTTCCAAACCTACGATCTCTCTGGTTGTAGATCTCAATCGCCTTCCAGAGAGTGGTGCGGTCGACATCTGGCCAGAGGACATCCATAAAAACCATCTCGGCATAGACCGATTGCCACGGCAGGAAGTTTGACGTTCGCTCTTCACCTGAGGTTCGAAGGAAAAGGTCTACATCGCTCATCTGTGGGTTGTACAAGAACTTCTGCAGCGTTTTTTCGGTAATCGAATCTGGATAGATGCGCTTGGCTTTTACTTCATGAGCAATGGCTTTAACGGCATCTGCAATCTCAGTTCTTCCCCCGTAATTCACACACATGTTCAGAGTTAGAACTTTATTCCGCTTTGTAAGCTCTTCTGCCTCTTGCAATTCACTAATGACTGATTTCCAAAGTCGCCCAGGTTTTCCCACCCAACGCACTCGCACGCCAAGTGCGTGCATCTCATCTCGACGACGTCGCAGAACATCACGGT
>CAIZHC010000233.1 GCA_903932705.1 uncultured Actinomycetes bacterium
GCCTCTATTGCGTCCCGCGAAGGGCGAGATGGGTTTACTCCTCCTCTTTGGAGTTATTGGAATCGCAGCAGTGCAATCTTTCTATTTCTTCTCAATTCTTAGACTCCATGTCTCCATCGCCCTCATTATTGAGTTCACCGCTCCTATCTGGATTGTTCTTTACCTAAGGTTTATTAAGAAGGTTCAGATTGCAAACTCCATGTGGCTCGGTCTTGTTGCGGCATTTGTTGGGTTGGTATTAGTTGGTGAAGTTTGGAAGGGGCTCACACTTAACGGCCTTGGTGTTATCTCCTCATTCCTCGACGCTCTGAGTTTGGCGGCCTACTTTGTTTTGGGGCGTGAACTTGGCAAGACCCGCGGCACAGATACCGCTCTCGTCTGGGGATTTGGTATCACCTCTCTTCTCTTCGCTTTCGTTCAACCTTGGTGGTCTTTTCCCTTTCACATCTTCAGCAAGCAGATCAATCTCAACGGACACTTTGCCGGACATCACCTTCCTGGCTGGTTATTAATTATTTTCATCATCATCGTCGGAACAGTTCTTCCTTACCTTTGCGTGCTTGCCGGAGTAAATGCACTCTCGCCTCAAGCTGCAAGCATCATTGGAATGCTGGAGCCTGTACTCGCAGGAATCTTCGGATGGATTCTTTTGAAAGAGACCTTCACTACCATCCAACTAATTGGTGCAAGCGTTGTACTCGTTGGAATCTTTATTGCTAATGAGAAAATTCCAGAAGGTGCGAAGTTGGAGGGAGAAGTTAATGGATAAGTTTGACGATATCTTGAGCGCCAACCAGAACTTTGCCACGCGCTTCACCTCTGAAGATCTAACAGGAACAGCCGTTAAAGGTCTAGCTATTGTCACGTGCATGGATTCTCGAATTGATCCACTCCGCATTGTCGGCATGAGCTCTGGGGATGCAAAGATTTTGCGTAATGCGGGTGCGAGAGTTACCGATGACGTACTTCGTACTCTGGTACTTGCAACGCATCTGCTTGGGGTAAATAGAGTCTTAGTGATGCCACATACCGATTGCCGTATGGCGAGCACGGATGAAGCAGGAATCCACGAAGCGATCTCCAAGAAAAGTGGAGTAGATACCCGTAGCCTCGATTTTCAAACCACCAATGATCAACTAGGTGCACTTCTAAAAGATATTGTGAAGATCGAGAGCTATCCATTGCTTCACGATGAGGTCCGCGTAATGGGTGCTATCTACGATGTGAAGAGCGGGCTACTTAATCCCATCAACTAAGGGCTTATTAAAAATTAATCCTTTACGAAGTTTTCTCCTCCGCTATAAGCGGGGGCGATATCTGCAAAGCGCGCGAAATGGAGTTGGGCTGCAACGGTGATTGTGCGGGTCTGACCATTACGGTGCTTAGCCACGATTAGATCAGCCTCACCTGAGCGATTTTGATTGTCATATAAATCATCTCGGTGGAGCAAAATAACCATATCGGCATCTTGTTCGATCGAACCGGATTCACGAAGATCAGAGAGCATTGGCTTCTTATCTGCACGCTGTTCTGGAGAACGGTTTAGCTGGGAGATTGCAATGATTGGAACGTTGAGCTCCTTTGCCAACAACTTAAGGTTACGAGAAAATTCAGATACTTCCTGTTGGCGGCTCTCGACGCGCTTACCGGAGGTCATCAACTGTAGGTAATCGATAACGATTAGTTTTAGATTGTGGCGCTGCTTAAGACGACGAGCTTTTGCTCGAATCTCCATTAGCGAAAGATTTGGTGAATCATCGATAAAGAGCGGGGCTTGTGAAATCTCACCCATGCGCTTTGCTAAACGACCCCACTCATCATCAGAGAGAGAACCTGAACGAATATTGTTAAGACCAACCTTTGCTTCAGCAGAGAGCATGCGCATTGTGATCTCAGATCGGCTCATTTCTAGTGAGAAGATCACCGAGGTATCGCCTTTATGAATCGAGGCGTAACGAGCGATATCAAGTCCCAGTGTTGATTTACCAACAGCAGGTCGCGCTGCAAGAACAATCATGTTGCCAGGGTGGAATCCATTTGTAAGCGCATCAAGATCTCTAAATCCACTCTTTACGCCTTCTTCGGCAACACCAGAGGAGATAGCTTCAATCTCATCGAGTGCGGCTGGAAGTAATTCGGAGAGCTGCACATAATCTTCGTTCATGCGCGATTCGGTTACTTGGTAAACCTCGGCTTGCGCTGCATCAACAGCATCATCAACATCGCCGGCTTCGGAATATCCAAGTTGAACAATCTTTGTTCCGGCTTCAACAAGACGTCGCAAGATTGCGCGATCACGAACGATACGCGCGTAATAACCCGCGTTGGCTGCGGTTGGGACAGATGAGATAAGTGTGTGTAGATATGGGGCGCCACCTGCTCGTGCGATATCTCCGCGCTTTGTTAACTCAGCGGCGACAGTGACGGGATCGGCGGGATCTCCACGGCCATAGAGATCAAGAATTGCATCGTAGATAAGTTCGTGTGCTGGGCGATAGAAATCTCGCTCTTTAATAATCTCAACCACATCAGCGATTGCATCTTTGGAGAGCAACATTCCGCCGAGAACAGATTGCTCGGCAACTAAATCTTGTGGAGGGGTCCGTTCGAATTCAATGGGACGGGCAGGCAGATTGTTATTTCCACGATTGGGTAACTCTGCGATGCTCACGGGCGTAATCCTCTTACGGGCAACTGACATTCCCTATTTTTCTTACATCGGCATGTGCGCCTTTGTGTGGGAAACCCTTGAATTGCTGGGGATAACCTGAGTTTCGATGTGGAGCCACTGTGGGTAACTTGCTCCAGTCTGGGGATAGATCTCCATTTTCCCGGTAATTCACGCTCAATTTCACCCACAGGGCTGGGGATAAAGAAATATTTTGGAATCTCAATAAATGAGAAAACCCCGTCTCAAAGATTTTCTCTGAGGCGGGGTTTAACTCTTAAGCGCAATTAAGCAGCGACAACCTGAACCTGAATGTTGGCGGCAACCTGAGTGTGAAGGTTTACCTTGGCGCTGTAGTTACCAAGCTTCTTCATAGCAGGGGCCTTCAAACGGTGGCGGTCGATATCAATTCCGACTGATGACTTGATTGCTGCAATGAGGTCCTTATCGGTGACTGAACCGAAGAGTGAACCTGTTGCGCCAACCTTTGCCTTCACAACTATTGGAGCGTTCTCCAAAGTTGCCTTGATTTCGCGGGCATGATCAAGATCGCGAATCTCGCGTGCGCTACGTGCGCGGCGAATTCCTTCGATCTGCTTCTCTCCACCGAGTGACCATGCAATTGCATTGCCATTTGGAAGGAGGAAGTTGCGTGCATAACCATCTTTAACGGTTACAACATCGCCAGCTTGTCCGAGTCCTGCA
>CAIZHC010000234.1 GCA_903932705.1 uncultured Actinomycetes bacterium
CGGAATCGTTATTGCTGGTTCAAATGTAATTTCAATGCCACCTTCTAGATATCTTACAAATGCAGTCAGAAGCGGCGCTCCAGTTTGGATGGAGAGCACCGCCGGCCCAGCGGGCATTCGCGCTGGGTGGCCGAAGAAATTAACATCAACGCCATTCTTGGAGAGGTCGCGATCAGCAACCAGGGCAATGAGTCGACCTTGACGCAATCTCTGTGAAAGTAATGCGAGTGAACGGGCGCTGGCATCTAGAACTTCCATGCCCAATGATTGACGATAATCTAGAAACTTTCTAAATAACTTCTCTGGTTCTAAATGCTCTGCCACAGTAACGATAGGTGCACCTGTTTGGCAGTAATACGCACCGGCATGATCCCAATTTCCGGCATGAGGAAGAGAAACGATCGCTCCTTTGCCAGCAGCGAGAGCGTCGCGTAAAAGATGGTCGTTGATGACAACAACTCGTCCAACAATTTCATCGCGCGACCAGAGAGGCAATCGAAATGTGTCACACCAATAGCGAAGATACGAACGCATTCCTTCGCGGACTAAAGATTGAAGCTCAGGCTCATCCAATTCTGGTCGAACCCGCAAATAGTTAGAACGAAGACGTTGCACTCCAGAGGGATTTCGTTTGGTGATCTGATCTGCAATCCAATTCATCAAGGCATAGGCGCGAGCTTCAGGTAAATATCCAAGAAGTTTCCATGCCAAGAAGTACGCGACGTAAGTTAAGGACATACTACAAACTCATCGTTGCGCGATAAACAATCAGCAATCTTTCGCAGACCGTGAAAACACTCGCAAGAGCGAGAACCCAAACGCCAATAGCGAGAGTGTAAGAAACTCCTAGGCCAGCTAGACCAAGCGCAAGGAAGATGATGATGAGGCGATCGGTGCGCTCCGCCAATCCTCCATTACATTCGATTCCAAGTCCTTCCGCTCTCGCTTTGATATAGGAGACCAGACCACCTGCGACTAGCGCGACGAGGAGAACAGGAACTAAACGATCATGAGTTTTCATAAGGAAGAAGATGATTGATCCGAGTACCGCGGCATCAGAAATTCGATCAAGAGTGGAGTCGAGCAAAGCGCCCCACTTCGAACCTCCAGAGTCCGACATCCGGGCCAGAGTGCCGTCAAGTAAATCAAAGAGAATAAAGAAGAGTGTGACGATCATTCCCCAGAAATAGTTGCCGCGACTGAAGAATGCGATAGCGCTGATGCTGGACCCCAACCCGCCAATAGCGCTGAGCAGATTTGCGGTAACTCCAATAGAAAGAAGCGAACGGCACAGTGGAGTGATTACCCGTGTCACGGGCGCTTTGATGGAGGCTGAAATCACGATTACATCGTAGGCTCGGTTACTGTGCCAAACCTAATTAATTCAGTAAAAGTCGCGATAGTTGGCGGCAAATCCCAACTTTTAGCCTCTGAAATTGGAATTCAGGTAAGCGATCTTGAATCTTCCGACGTCGCAATATTTCTCGTAAGCGCTAATGACGGAATTGTGAGCGCTGATCTTGAAAAATGGCGCCTTTCTAGGGAGTTATATATCCCCTCGTTGGTAGTCATCTGCGACCTGCTCACTAGCGAAATTGATTTTGAAGACATGACCGCAATTGCTACCAAGATGCTCGATCCAGTTGTTACTCCTTATTTAGTGCTGCATAGCGATGATGGTGGCCCAGCGGCTCTTATCCATTTGGAAACACTGAAACTATTGGATTACTCCGAAGGTTTTCTGACAATTCGAGATGCTGATCCTGAACATATAGAACTTATCGCGGAGTTTCGCGAGGAGTATCTGGAAGCTATTGAAGATGCAGGTGAAGATAGTTTCGCCGCCGGCTTGCTCTTCCCTGCACTTGCTTGGGTTGAAGGAACACCAATTGGACCGGATCAGATTGTGGAGTACTTAAACCAAATTCCAATTTTGAGCTAAGGCCTCGCGCGTCTCTTGCAGGAGTTGTGGAAGAACTTTGGTCTTGCCGATAACGGGCATGAAATTCGCATCCCCACCCCAACGAGGCACCACATGCTGATGAATATGTTCCGCAATTCCAGCTCCGGCCACGGATCCTTGGTTCATGCCAAGATTAAATCCATTTGCACCTGAAACTTTACGCAAGACTTTCATGGCGTGGGCAGTCAATGCGAAGATTTCATTTCGCTCTTCAACAGAGAGATCAGTCAGATCGGCGACGTGTCGATAAGCACAGATCAAAAGATGCCCCGCGTTGTAGGGATAAAGATTCATCACGACATACGCCGTTGCCCCTCTGGCAACTACTAGCCCTTCAGCATCATCCAGAGTTGGAATTCTGCAGAAAGGACATGGAACATCATTATCTGGAAGTGGACGATTCTCGCCCTCTAGATATGCAATGCGGTGGGGCGCCCAGAGGCGAGACCAACCATCTGGCATTCCCACACCACCGGTAAGCACCTCATCCATAATTGTTAAATCTGAGTTCGGTTGGAAACGGCAGAAGTGATTTCAGAAATCGCATCTGCAATCGAGATTCCATTTTTCTGCTCACCGTTGCGGTAGCGGAATGAGACGGCGCCATTGAGTTGATCTTCTTCTCCGGCA
>CAIZHC010000235.1 GCA_903932705.1 uncultured Actinomycetes bacterium
AGATTCTCTCGTTGTCGCCGAATGGCCAAAGGCTCAACCAGCGCAGGCAAGTGAAGCCTCACTTAAGGCTGTTGCTCAGATTCAAGAGATCATCACCGAGATTCGTCGATTCCGAAATGATCAAGGCATTAAGACTTCAGCAAAGATTGTCGCGAAGTTCTCAGGTTTAGGTGATCTTGAAGATTACGAAGATGCGATTCGCTTTATCGTCCGCGCTGATCGCGCTGATGGAAATTACAGCGCAAAGATTGAGGTTGGCTCAGTGCTCGTTGAGTTTGATTTAACTGGTGCAATCGATATCAAAGCAGAGCGCGCTCGCCTCACCAAAGATCTTGCGACAGCGCAGAAGGACTTGGCAACCGCGAAGGTGAAGTTGGAGAACGAGGGCTTTATGGCGAAGGCTCCACTTGAAGTCGTGACTGAAATCCGAGAGCGTCTAGAAGTTACAACCGCTGATATCGAACGAATTAGCGCTGCACTTGCTGCGCTGCCAGCCGATTAAATCACCATGGCGACAGCTGAAGATCTCGAAGTTCTCGAACATATTTACCAAGCTCTTTTAAAGCGTTGGCCGGAAACTCGCATTGAGCCATCTCTAGATCGAATTGCGGCGCTCTGCGACGTGCTCGGTAGCCCTCAGTTGTCCTACCCAACAATTCATATCGGTGGAACAAACGGTAAGACCACAACTACCCGAATGATTGATTCACTTTTTCGCGAACTTGGCTATCGCACCGGTCGCTTCACCAGCCCGCACCTTGAAAGCTTCCTCGAGCGTATCTCCATCAATGGATTACCCATTCCTGCCGAAGGAATGATTGCGACTTACAACGACATCGCTCTGTACCTTGATCTCATTGATGCCAGACAACCTCATCCCATCTCATTCTTTGAAGCGATGACTGCGCTGGCCTTTGTTGCCTTCGCTGAGTTCCCAGTAGATATCGGTGTTATTGAAGTCGGAATGGGCGGAGAGTGGGATGCCACGAATGTCGTCCAGAGCCAGGTTTCAGTAATTACACCAATTGGCTTAGACCACCAGGAGTATCTCGGAGACACCGTTGAAGAGATTGCACTTACAAAATCTGGAATCATCAAACCGGAATCCCATGTCGTCATGGCAGCACAACCAGTAGAAGTTGCCACAGTTTTGATGGCACGCGTTATCGCAAAAGCTGCTATCCCATACCGCGAAGGCGTTGAGTTCTCAGTTGCAAAGCGCGACCTCGCGGTAGGTGGCCAACTTGTTTCGATTCAAGGCGTCTTTGGTTTATATGAAGATGTCTTTATTCCGCTCTACGGCGCGCATCAGGCATCCAATGCCGCAGTCGCAATCGCAACAGCTGAGGTATTCGCTGGAGTGAAACTCGATGACGAAGTGGTGCGCAAAGCATTTGCTAACGTCGAATCTCCCGGTCGCATGGAAGTTCTTTATCGAGATCCAACCGTGATCGTTGATGCGGCTCACAATCCCCATGGAGCTAAGGCGCTAGCAACAACCCTTGAAAAAGAATTTGATTTCGAGTCAATCTTTGGCGTCCTTGCCATTCTCGGAGATAAAGATGTTCTTGGAGTACTTCAAGAACTTGAGCCAGTAATTGATCGTCTTGTGGTTACAGAGAACTCATCTGATCGTGCCCTGCCGGTCGAGACGCTCTTTGATCTAGCCGTTGGAGTTTTCGGAAGCGAACGGGTATTTAAAGAGAGCAATCTGCGTACCGCAATAACTTATGCGATGGAACAGTG
>CAIZHC010000236.1 GCA_903932705.1 uncultured Actinomycetes bacterium
AAAACCGTTGACGATGTTTAGAACGCCATCTGGCAACAAGTCTGCGATTAACTCCATCAAGAACATGATCGATGCCGGTGTCTGCTCTGCTGGCTTAAGAACGACGCAGTTACCTGCAGCGAGCGCAGGTGCGAGCTTCCACACAGCCATCAAAATTGGGAAGTTCCAAGGAATGATCTGACCGACTACTCCTAGAGGCTCGTGGAAGTGATACGCGACAGTGTCATCATCCAATTCACCGAGTGAACCTTCTTGCGCGCGAATTGCTCCAGCAAAATATCTGAAGTGATCGATCGCTAGTGGAATATCAGCATTAATAGTTTCGCGAATTGGCTTTCCGTTATCCCATGTTTCAGCAACGGCGATCGCCTCAAGATTTTGTTCCATGCGATCGGCAATCTTGTTCAAAATGATTGCGCGAGCAGTTGCGGATGTCTTGCCCCATGCCTTGGCAGCTTTATGTGCTGCATCAAGAGCTAGATCAATATCTGCGGCATTTCCGCGTGCGACTTCACAAAATACTTTTCCTGTTACGGGAGTTACATTTTCGAAATATTGCCCAGATGTAGGGGCTACATACTTGCCACCGATCCAGTGGTCATATCTGCTCTTAAAGACAGCTTTGCTTCCCGGTAATCCCGGGGCAACGTAATCGGTCATCTTCTCTCCTTTGAGTGCGGCCCCAATGCCGCGTTCGCAGGAGGCTACGCTCTAGACAGATTATTTGGAATAGCGCTCTATCGGGCTAGCACTCAGCCCTTCATGAACATTTCCTGAAGCCATCCGCGACCTTAAGTGCTCAGCAGCTCCGCCCCAGGTACTCGCTTTGCAAGCTTCTCGTCAAAGGTCAGAAGAGTCAGCCCCTTCTCTATCGCAGTAGCTGCGATCAAGGCATCGGGTAATTTTATTTTCGAAGCAGCCCGCAACTGAGCGGCTCTCTGAGCAATCGAAGCGGTCACATCGAAAATGTTCGAGGCCAGCGAACCAATTCTTTCAACCATCAGATCTTCTTTTCCGGTCTCATAAGAATGAACTAACGCTTCTGAATAAGTCACAACTGAGATGCTGAATCCTTCACCGCTCTGAAATAGGCGTTTTATAATGCTTTTGTGGTGAACATCATTGATGTTCATGAGTGCAAGCAGTGCATCTGAATCTAAAATTAATCCGGCCATGCATCGGCGCGTTCTGCAGCAAAGTCATAGCCGTCATACAATCCGTTCAAGCTCGCAATCCATTCGAGAAGATCAACTCGCTTCTTCGAAACAACCACCTGATTATCTTCAACCTTAAAAACTAACTCATCCCCCACCTTGAACCCCGCCTCTCGCATCACATCGACCGGAATCGTCACCTGATGCTTGGAACTTAGCCGAGAGGAATTTGTCCTACCTTTGCGAGTAACGCGCGCTGTGGACAGAGCAGAGCCAGCATCATTAACCTTTACTTTATCGCCCATAAGCAAAGGCTAACACGCTCAGAACTAACCTTGCTCGATCATTTCTCGCAGTTCTTCAACTGTTGGAAGCTTTTCGACACGAATACGAATCAACTTGATACCGGCAGTGGATAAAACCACATTCTTCTTTGAATCCCTTTCGACACTTGATTGCCGATCATGTGTTCGATCATCGAGCTCTATGGCAACCAGCGTATTTAGCTGCCCGTCACAGACCACAAAATCCACTGTCATTCGATTGATTCGATTGAATGAACCCAATCTGTCTGGTCCTTTTGGAATACCCACCAACTGTGAAAGGGAGACCTGAGGGAATATAAAGCTATTGGGAGTGGCTTCTAGAAGGGTGCTAAAGAATTTAACTTCAGTGGGAGTGAGCAAACTTTTCTTAAAGAATTTGATGGCAGCAACGCCTCTGACCTTGCTCTTATCCCCCGCTTGGAAATTGAGATAAGGCCCAACCACCATCGCCGCTATTGCAACGACAACCAGTAGGACGATTGAAAGAATTAAGAGCCCCTGAGATCCGCCTTGCGGAGCAATAGAGGGAAATTGACCTTGCCTGTAGACCATAGCGCTCCCCAGCGCCTGTGGCCTACAGACAAATGAGAGTGGGCAGTTACTTCTTAGATGGGACCCACAAACGGTCCCCGGCAGCCAAATCAGTGGTTGAGAGTTGGTTGGCATCGACGATCT
>CAIZHC010000237.1 GCA_903932705.1 uncultured Actinomycetes bacterium
AGCTTGGCATCAAGCTCCGGTACGAGAAGGTCGAGAATTTCTAGGATTGCACTGGCAGATCACAAGTATTCGTAGAGCGCCAGGAAAGTTGAAGTATCTTGCAGGTTCTGAGTCCGCGATGGGGGCATTCATCATGGATGTAAAGCCAGAGCAATCAGCACAACAGTTAAGAGATGTTCAGCTCTAACCAGTTCAGCTCAAGCTCTTCATGTTCACGCTTCAAATTCTCTTGCTCTGCATGCAGCGCAACTAATTTCTCATGATCGGTTGTTACCGACTCTAACTCCACAGAAATTTCTGCAATACGAGCTTGTCTACGCTCCATCTGTTTTTCAATACGAGCGATCTCCTTCTTGAGCGCTTTCTGCTCCAAGATAGATGACTCTTTCTTTGCGCCAGCACTCTTCTCTTCGGCCGACTCTGCCTGCCTACGGAGTGCTAGATATTCATCAATCCCGCGTGGAAGATCGCGAAGCGAGTTATCGCCCACTAACCCAACAAAGGTGTCACATACCCGTTCTAGGAAGTATCTATCGTGGGAGATCACAAGAAGAGTTCCGCCAAATGAATCGAGGAGATCTTCAAGTGCGGTCAACGTCTCCACATCAAAGTCATTTGTTGGCTCATCAAGGAGCAAGACGTTCGGGCTATCCATGAGGAGTCTTGTAAGTTGGAGGCGACGACGTTCACCGCCCGAGAGATCTCCTACCGGTGTCCACTGTTGATCCTTATTAAATCCCAGACGCTCACAGAGTTGGCTTGCTGATAACTCTTTACCGTTACCTAGCTGAACTCGGTTTGCAACCTTCTCAACCGCTTCAAGTACGCGCCAGGTTGGATCAAGCTCCTCTAAATGTTGTGAGAGATACGCCGCCTTTACCGTCACGCCTGTAACTAGTTTTCCTGCAGAGATCTTCCCCTCTCCGCTCAACACTTTCATGAGGGTGGTCTTACCAGCGCCATTCACGCCTACGACTCCGATTCGATTGCCAGGTCCGACATTCCAATAAATCTGATCTAGTAGAAGTAAATCTCCCGCTTTAATCGTCGCTTGATGTAGTTCGTAAACAGTGTTGCCTAATCTATTTGCAGCAAAATTAAGGAGCTCTGCCCCATTGCGAGGTGGAGGTTCATTTGCAATCAAGGTATTTGCAGCATCAATTCTAAATTTTGGTTTGGATGTACGAGCAGGTGCTCCGCGACGCAGCCACGCCAACTCTTTTCGAATCAACATATTGCGCTTTGTATCTTCTACAGATGCTTGGCGCGAGCGCTCTGCTTTGGAAAGTACAAATGCGCTGTATCCACCTTCATATTCCAAAACCTTGCCGTCAACTACTTCCCAGATCTTCTCTGAAATCTCATCTAGGAACCAGCGATCGTGGGTAATCACCACAACTGAGAGTCCTGCGCGATCCCTGAGATGTGCTGCTAACCAGGCAACTCCTTCAACATCAAGGTGGTTTGTTGGCTCATCAAGCAGGATCAGATCAAGATCATCCACCAGAAGCTTGGCTAGATTTACGCGACGGCGTTCTCCGCCTGAGAGTGAGTGGAAGGCGCGATCTAAGAGATCATCGCTATGTCCCCCAAAGAGTCCTTGAAGTACCTCGCGAACTCGGCTGTTGCTCGCCCATTCATGGACCGGAATATCTCCTAAAACGACCTCACGCACGCTCGCTCCAGCGCTGGCATTGTCCGCCTGGCTCAGAATCCCGATGTGCACTGAGTTGGACTTGGAGTCACGGCCAGAATCTGTCTCCAGGGTTCCTGCCATGATTTTAAGGAGGGTGCTCTTGCCATCGCCGTTGCGACCGACAATGCCAATCCGCTCGCCCTGGGCGACGCCGAGTGAGACGCCATCCAGAAGCGGGCGGATATCAAAGGCCTTTGAGACCGACTCTAAGTTAAGTAAATTCACTACTTACAGTCTGTCATGAATTTGAAGGCGCAGATCCCAACGTAACGCTATAGACCTTGCTTCCTCCACTAGGGAGGGTAGCGGTGATCTGGACAGTACTTCCCGGGGCGTAAGAGCGAATGCGAACAATTGCAGTTTCAGCATCCGGAACACGAGAGCCACCGATATCAGTGATGATTGATCCAGCGAGAATTCCAGACTTCTCGGCCGCGCCGCCAGCAACTAGTTGTGAGACCTTAGCTCCGACACCAGTGAAGTTCTGATCAAAGTAAACCCCTAATACCGGACGAGTCGAGGTGTGCGTTGGGCTAGTAATAATTTCGTTGATGGTGCGTTGTGCTTCATTGATAGGGATTGCAAAACCAAGACCAATTGATCCGGCTTGGCTGCCAGAACTAGCCTGAGAGGCAATCGCACTATTGATACCAATCATGCGACCTTGAGAATCCGTTAAAGGACCACCAGAGTTGCCAGGATTGATTGCAGCATCAGTCTGAATCGCATCCACATATGACTGTGTAGTGGAGTTGGTGCTCTGAGTTGTAACAGGGCGGTTGAGCGAAGAGACAATACCTGCGGTAACAGTTCCGTTTAATCCTAGAGGTGAGCCAAATGCAATCACC
>CAIZHC010000238.1 GCA_903932705.1 uncultured Actinomycetes bacterium
ATTGCATTCGTTGCCGTTGAAGGTGGTCTAGCAACTGGTTCAGTTAGTCGCACAAACATCGAAGCCGGTGAGATTGCTGCAATTGCAAAGGAGGCTGGCGCTGTCGCGAAGGCTGCAGGCAAAGCGGATGATCAAGCACCTTTGCTACAGAACATCGCGATGGGTGACTGGGGTGCAGCGCACCACGCCACCGGTCCTCAAGTATTCGCGAGCTTCGCACATGAACTCGGAGAGCTCTTCAAGAAGTCAAAGTCCGATCAAATTGAACTATTCGGATATGCCGAACACACCCACACGACAACATGGGTAGGTTCAAAGGGTGGCTTGCGTCTTCGCCACGATCAACCTGCTGGTCGACTCGAGATGACAGGTAAGTCGCATGGTCGCTCGCGCTCCACATGGGAAGGACGCGCAACTCGCGACTTTACTGATGTAGATCTATCTGGAGTGGATCTCGGAATTCGCCAGCGCCTAGAGTGGCAATCGCGCATGAGCGCAAAACCGGCAGGGCATTACCAAACAGTGCTTCCATCTGGATCAGTTGCAGACCTCCTCGCATATTTATTGTGGACATCACCTGCCCGGGATGCCGCTGAAGGTCGCTCCGTGTATGCCAAAAAGGGTGAACCCGGAAAAACTCGCATTGGAGAAACTTTCTCAAAGTTGCCAATCGATATCTTTAGCGATCCAACATATGAAGGAATTGAAACTTCGCCATTCAATGCGGCAACAAGCAGCGGACCATTTAGCTCTGTCTTCGATAACGGCCTGCCTCAAGAGCGTTGGGAGTTCATCAAAGAAGGCAAACTCAACGGCCTGATTGCTCCACGTTCAATCTCGGAAACAACTGGCGTTCCTTACTCTTCCGGCGGTGACAACGTCATTATGGAAATTCCTGGAAGCAGCGGAGATTTGGATTCCCAAATTGCAAAGGTAAAGAGCGGATTGCTTCTGACCACTCTCTGGTACATCCGCATGGTTGATCCAGTGACAAGTTTGCTCACCGGATTAACACGCGATGGCGTCTATGAGATCAAGGATGGCGAAGTCATCGGAGCAGTTAATAACTTCCGCTGGAATGAATCCCCTGTAGAGATACTGGGAAGAATTTCCTCCGCGAGTGGAACTGAGATTACAGCGACTCGAGAGTTTGAAGACCTCATGAGAACTGCCACTCCAGCTGTTGTCATTGACGATTTCAATATGTCTACGGTGAGCCAAGCAAACTAACTTCGCGCCTATATAAGGCTGCAAATAGTTCGCAATTTCTCCTTCCCATAGCCCTTTGCTAGGGTTCGCTTCGGTCAAGAGCATCGACATATAGCCCCGGCTCGTCGATCAGCAACCCTCCTCCGCGGTGGGGTGCTCCGGGTGAGGACCAGGCCAGAAAGTCTGGCAAGCGCGGGCAAAGCGCCCCGTATTTCGCAGAGCAGTTCTCTGCTTGAAAGGTAGTCATATGAAGAAAACTCTTAGCGCATCTCTCACAGTTGCAGCCCTGGTCGGATCTTTGACCCTCGGCTTTGGTGCAACTACATCTTCTGCAGCAACAAGTGGCGCAGCACTTCCAACTCTCACCAAAGGCTTCCTCACAATCGGAACTGATGATCCTGCTTACACACCTTGGTTTGATAGCAACAAGCCATCTAACGGCAAAGGCTTCGAATCAGCTGTTGCCTTTGCAGTAGCAAAGCAACTCGGATTTCCTGCATCAAAGGTTAAGTGGGTTAAGGCTGCCTTCGGCACCGTAATCCAACCTGGTAAGAAGGCATTTGATTTTGATATCAATGAAGTATCAATCACTCCAGAGCGCGCAAAGGCCGTTGACTTCTCAACCGGTTATTACGATGTAGCCCAGGCGTTAGTCACGACATCAAAGTCGAAGATTGCCAAGGCGAAGAGCATTGCGGATCTTGCCAATGCAAAGCTCGGCGCATCCGTTGGGTCCACCTCTTACACAACAATCAATGAAGTCATTAAGCCAAAGGTCAAGGCAGCAGTTTTTGATACAAATGACCTCGCTACAGCTGCACTCAAGAATGGCCAGATCGATGGTCTCGTCCTTGATCTTCCAACTGCTTTTTATGTAGCTGGCGCTGAACTCACTGGCGGCCTCATCATCGGTCAGTTCGCTCCAAAGGCTGGAAGCGATCAATTTGGTTTGGTCTTGAGCAAGGGAAGCAGCCTCACAAAATCTGTTTCCGCAGCTGTTGATGCGCTCCGTGCAAACGGAACTCTCAAGGCTCTTGCCTCAAAGTGGCTCGCTAGCGTTGGCGGAGCACCAGTACTCAAGTAGTTTGTACCCCTGCTTGTAAACCATTTCAACGGAGGCCTGATGTCTTACCAACCTTCTGCGCTGCGCCTGCAGCGCGAAGAGGCGAGACGTCGGGCCTCTCGTCGTTCCACGCTCATTGCAGTAATCAGCACAGTAGTTATTGGAACGATTCTGACTGTTGTTGTAACTGGTGCGCCAGGTTTCAAGGCAGTTAAGCAGTCCTTTTTCAATTGGCACTACGCCGTTACCTCATTCCCGCATGTCTTATCAGGGCTCTGGCTCAACCTTCGAGTTCTCGTAATCGCAGGTATTTTCGTTCTCATCTTTGGACTCTTGATTGCCCTGGCTCGAACGTCGCACTCTCCCGTGCTCTATCCAGTGCGCTTACTTGCCACGATTTACACAGATATATTCCGCGGACTTCCACTATTGCTTGTCCTGCTCCTAGTTGGTTTTGGACTCCCCGGGCTAGGAATCTCCTGGATTCCGAACTCAGCTGTTGTCCTTGGAACAACCTCGTTGATTCTCACCTATTCGGCATATGTCGGTGAGGTAATCAGGGCGGGCATAGAAGCGGTCAATCCTGCACAGCGAATGGCGAGCCGTGCTCTTGGCCTAACCCAAACTCAAACACAAAGGTATGTAGTTCTACCTCAAGCACTTCGCAAGGTAACTCCGGCTCTTCTCAATGACCTCATCTCGCTTCAGAAGGATTCAGGTCTCATCTCAGTTCTCGGCGCGATTGATGCAATCCGTTCTGCACAAATTGATACCGCGATGTCCTTCAACTTCACACCTTATTTGGTAGCTGGAGCACTCTTCGTCTCACTCACCATCCCACTTACTCGTTTCACCGATTGGCTCACCAAGCGACAAGATCGCGCTCGTGTGCAGCAAGGGCAGTGGTAGTTATGAAGAATAATGCGCTTGATGTCATTAACTTAAGAAAGAGTTACGGCGAAGATTTAGTCCTTCAAGATATCTCCGTAACTTTGGCGCAACATGAAGTAAAAGTTCTTGTCGGAGCCAGCGGTTCCGGAAAATCAACATTGCTGCGTGCAATTAATTTGCTAGAAGGAATCGATGATGGCCAAATACTTCTAGATGGTCAAGACATCACAGCTGTTGGAGTGGATGCAGATAAGGTTCGCTCTCAGATCGGTTCGGTCTTTCAATCCTTCAATCTGTTTCCGCATCTCAATGTCTTGCAGAACATCACCTTAGCTCCGCGCAAAGTTCATGGCACCTCTCGGAGCGATGCCGAGGCGAATGCGATCCAGCTACTCGAGAGATTCGGTCTTGCCGACAAGGCGAAGCAATACCCAGATCTTTTGAGCGGTGGTCAACAGCAGCGTGTAGCAATTCTCCGTGCCGTGATTACCAAGCCAAAAGTCTTACTCTTGGATGAAGTCACAAGCGCACTGGATCCCATTTTGATTGCTGAAGTCCTCTCCCTCATCTCTGAATTAAAGAGTGAAGGTATGACCATGATGATTGCAACCCACGAGATGGGATTTGCCAAGCGCGTAGCTGATCAGGTTCTCTTCTTGCATCACGGGCAAATCTTGGAATCTGGATCTCCTGCAGATATTTTGGAGAACCCACGCTCTGCAGAACTTAAAGGATTTCTAGGAGCGCTCCGCGAGGCTGGCAGACTTTAATCTTTATCGCCCTTGCCGCGAGCTTCATCAATCTTTGCCTGCGTTAGATGTGGAAGTGCGTAGTAGGCAACAATC
>CAIZHC010000239.1 GCA_903932705.1 uncultured Actinomycetes bacterium
CCAACTTGTAAAGAGATTCTTACAATCACTGAAGATGCTCTTCCAGCTCTCGTCCACGACGGTCGCGATATTCCTGACTCAGCGGTCGAAGAGCGAATCAACTCCGTTGGACCTGAAGATTTTATGACTTTGATATACACCTCAGGAACAACTGGAAATCCCAAAGGTGTCACCTTCACTCATGGCAACTTCATATCTGAATGCAGCAACGTCGTTCTCTATGCGCGAGTGGAGTTTTTGAAACCAGGTGGATCCACCTTGCTCTTCTTACCAATCGCTCACGTCTTTGGTCGCATGATTCAATTTGGCGCTATTCATGCCGGACTTCATTTAGCTCATTGCCAAGATATCAATCGCCTGCCTCAAGATCTTGGAACATTTAAACCCACACTGGTTCTCGCCGTACCTCGCATCTTTGAAAAGGTGTACAACAGCGCCGAGAACAAGGCTCACGAATCTGGAAAATCTAAGATTTTCAAGAAGGCTGCGGATACCGCTATCGCATACTCAGAAGGTTTAGATTCGGGAGAAATTGCTTTTCAAACACGTGCACTGCATTTAATCTTCGATCGCTTGGTCTATTCAAAGATTCGCACCGGTCTAGGTGGCCGCGTTGAAGCAGCTATTTCTGGTGGCGCACCTCTTAGCCCGCGCCTCGGACACTTCTTCAGAGGTGCCGGCATCAATATTCTCGAAGGATATGGATTAACCGAAACCACAGCAGCCTCCTCACTCAACGTGCGCTCTGCGCAAAAGATCGGATCCGTAGGTCGCCCAATACCAGGTACCCGAATCAAGATTGCACCTGATGGAGAGGTCCTCATCAAAGGCGCTGTCATCATGCATGGGTATTGGAATAATGATGCTGCAACCAAAGAGTGCATGACCGAAGATGGATATTTCAAGAGTGGTGATTTAGGCGCTATCGATGATGCGGGTTACCTCAGCATCGTTGGACGTAAGAAAGAGATCATCGTTACCTCAGGTGGAAAGAATGTCGCACCAGAAGTACTTGAAGATCGTCTGCGTGCGCATCCTTTGATTAGTCAGTGCATGGTCGTTGGAGATAACAAACCATTTATCGCAGCTCTGATTACTTTAGATCCTGATGCAATCAAGTCTTGGGCAACAAGCAATAAGAAGGCAAGCACATCGGTTGCCGAACTAACATCCGACCCTTCTCTTATTGATGTCATTCAGGCAGCGGTCGATGAAGCGAATAAAGTTGTAAGCCGCGCTGAGTCGATTCGTAAGTTCACAATCCTGCCACAAGATTTCACAATTGCAGATGGTCAGCTGACTGCCAAGCTTTCCGTGAAGCGACATGTTGTGAACCAGCAGTTCGCTAAAGAGATTGCCGATTTATTTGGTTGATCTTGCGGCAGAGAGCGCAAGAATTGCACGTGAGCTCCACGATGGCATAGCCCAAAACTTGGCTGCCATTGGGTACTCACTCGATGCGGAAATAGGAAGATCTGACACAACCGCGGAGTCGCGAACTGCACTCCGCCTGATTCGCGATGAAGTGACTTCGCTCAACGCAACCATGCGAGAAGAAATCTTTAAGCTTCGCAAGGCGATTGAGCTTGAAGCGCACCAGGAACTGATTCAATCTTTGCAGGCTCTTCCCCTAGATTTCACTATCGAAGGGGAGTTAACCGACGGAGCAATTGGCCTCGCGCAGTGCAAAGTTCTCGTGGAGCTCGCTCGAAATGCAGTCAGCCACTCGAAAGCGCACAAGGTCACCATAGATATTCTCAGCACGCTCATCACCTTCACCTCAGATGGAGAGTCAATTTCAAATACCCAACGTCTAGGTTTTGGATTACAAGGTGCAGCAGAGCGTTTAGCTTCCATTGGGTGGGAATTAGAGATATCAGCGGACTTCTCTAGGACCAGACTGTTTAAGTCGAGTTAAATGCTGATTTTAATTGTCGATGACCATGAACTAATTCGCAATGGATTGGCTCAGGCACTTCGTGGGGCCGGACACAACATTGTGGGAGAGGCTGCAACACTCGCCGAAGCCAAAGCACAATTACTCTTTACCCAACCCGAGCTTGTAATCGTAGATGTAAGCCTGCCAGATGGTTCGGGATTAGATCTCATCACCCCCCAGTACAAATTTGTGGTTCTCACTCTTGGAGATGACCCCTCATCACTTCAAACCGCTCACAAAAGAGGTGCGGCTGCATATGTACTTAAGGGTGAACCGATCAACCATCTCTTGGCCATCATTGATCAACTTCAAAATTCCAGCTACCACTTTGCGGCGCCGGCGCTTCCTCGAAATAGATTTGATCTCACCCAACGCGAGCTAGATGTTTTGCAGATACTTCAGACCGGGTGGAGCGCAAAAGAGATGGCATCACATCTATTCTTAGCTGAGACGACAGTTAAATCTCACCTCGCCTCTATTTATAGAAAGCTAGATGTTAAAAATAGAACGCAAGCAATCGTTGTTGCATTGGCAAATCATCTAATTGCCGAATAACACTTCTTTAAATCGCTCGCCCCAGATTTTCCAATCCCATTGGGATTGAGTCCAGGTGTGACCGGCCTCCCCCATCGTTGCAAGCTTCCGAGGGTTATCTAGCATCTCGTTGATGACCCGTGCAATTTCACTCGAGTCGGTGCCGTCAACTATCTCGCCCGTTTCTCCAACAATAACCGCATCAGGGGCTCCACCAGATTTACCGGCGAGAACCGCCACGCCACTTGCACTCGCCTCTAAGTACACAATTCCCAGACCTTCGACTTCAAGTCCCGCAAGCCTTGACCGTGAAGGCATCACAAAGAGATCTCCCAACCGGAAATACTTTGGCAAGTTCTCATATTTAACTCGTCCCACAAATCGAATATAACTCTCTAATTGATACCTCTTAACAAGTTGATCCAATTTTTTCTTTCGTGGCCCAATGCCTAC
>CAIZHC010000240.1 GCA_903932705.1 uncultured Actinomycetes bacterium
CAGATAATCACACCCCACTTTCGTTGTACAAAACTCTGGCGGGAGATCGCGTCGGAACTTTTCTCTTGGAATCAGCAGAGCACGGGGGAGTCTGGTCTCGTTACTCATTTATAGGAATTTCAAGTGCCTCGACTCTGACCGAAGTCAATGGAAAAGCGGCGTGGATTGGCACGGTGCCCAATGGTGCACCTACTGATATAGATCCTTTGGATGCACTCCGAATCACTGCAAAACATCTCCGTTCTCCAAATCTTCCACACCTTCCGCCTCTCACCGGCGGGCTGGTTGGTTATGCAAGTTACGAGATTGTTCGCAGACTTGAAAAACTTCCTGATCTCTCTAAGAAGGATCTTGAACTACCCGAGATTGCTTTTATGTTGACCTCGGATTTGGCAGTCTTTGATCATTACGATGGAACTCTCACCTTGATTGCAAATGCCATCAACTGGGATGGAAGCGTAGAGCGCGTTGATGAAGCCTATGAAGATGCTCTTGCTCGCCTTGATGCACTTGAAGTAACTTTGAAAAGTCCCCAGGTTGCGGGAATTAATCTTCCATTAACTAAAGAGGCTCCTTCATATAAGCGCGACATGAGCTCTGCTGATTACCAAGCCAAAGTTGAAATCTTAAAAGAAGAGATTCGAGCGGGCGAGGCGTTTCAAGTCGTGCTCTCTCAAAGATTTGTTATGGAGAGTGCGGCAGATCCATTCGATATCTATCGCGCGCTACGAGCATCAAATCCAAGTCCTTACATGTATCTCTTCCGCTTTGCTGATGGACTCGCTGTTGTGGGCTCCAGTCCTGAAGCGCTTGTTAAAATTCAAGGTAAAGATGTGATGTTGCATCCGATTGCTGGTACTAGGCCTCGCTCTGCTGATCCCGAAATTGATAAGCGTCATAGTGAAGAGTTGCTGGCAGATCCCAAAGAGCGAGCAGAGCATTTGATGTTGGTCGATTTGGGACGCAATGATTTGGGTCGGGTATGCGCACCTGGAACTGTGGAAGTTGTTGAATTTATGCAGGTTGAACGTTTTTCTCACGTTATGCATATTGTTTCCACCGTTACGGGGCAATTAGCTGATGACTCCAGCGCGGTTGATGCACTCCTTGCGGTCTTTCCAGCGGGAACACTTTCGGGCGCGCCAAAGCCACGTGCCATGGAGATCATTGAGGAGAATGAACCAACTCGACGGGGCATTTATGCAGGAACTATCGGTTATTTAGATTTTCGCGGAAACATTGATGCATGTATCGCAATTCGCACAGCCGTGATCAAAGATGGCAAGGCATATGTGCAAGCAGGTGCAGGAATTGTTGCAGACTCGGTTCCTCTCACTGAAGATCAAGAATGTGAAAATAAAGCCGCGGCGGTCCTTGGAGCTATCGCGACGGCAAATCAGATGAGATCTCTCTAAATGTTGATTGTTAAGTTATTGATTGTCGCGGCGCTCTTTCTGCTTTTTATTTATCTCTCAGTGCGACTTACAAAGCGCGGTCTCTCAAAGCGTTATGAGCCGCGAGCACAAACTCCATGGAATTCACTCAATGAAGGTCAGGACCCAACGTTATGAGTACCGTTCTTGATTCAATTATCGAAGGCGTGCTCGAAGACTTACAAGCGAGACGTGTCTCTGATGCAGAGTTGCTCGAGCAAATAGTTGCTGCTCCAAAAGTCAGAGATGCGCATGCCGCTTTAGCTAAGCCGGGTACACAGATCATTGCAGAAGTTAAACGTGCATCCCCAAGCAAAGGTGCTCTGGCAGATATTGCCGACCCAACATCTTTGGCTCGGGAGTACGAGAAGGCTGGCGCTGCAGTAATTAGCGTCTTGACTGAGGCCCGAAGATTTTCCGGATCCATTGCAGATCTCAAGAACGTTCGTAACTCGGTCTCTCTTCCTGTGCTACGAAAAGATTTC
>CAIZHC010000241.1 GCA_903932705.1 uncultured Actinomycetes bacterium
AGAGGGACAGCATGGCGATAAGGAATGCGCACAAATTTATGAAGTCTGATGACAGCTGGCAGAACAACTTCACCGCCGGAGTAATGCAAGATCGTCTCAGAATCTTCCACGGCAATAGCGCGCTGATTTAAGACAAGCAGTAAGGCTCGTCTTTCTGTAACGACACCTAGTGGCTCATAGGTGGCGTTCAGTACCAATGTTTGTGGCACAGAACTTGCTCCCTAGAAAGCAGCGCGTGGCTCGCGCCGTTGGGGAAATCTTGCCCTACATCACCCCTATTTGCAGGTAATTAAGCAAGTATTTTCCTCTCGTTGCGTGAACTCTCAGTAACGATTGGGCGACGAGAGCCTATTCAGGCTGATTTACCAACGAGGCAGCAGCAAACTCCATGTAACTCCAGAGCTGAGCCTTCAGTTCAGGGGCAACTTCAATCTCATCGACCGCAGATTTCATGCAGCGCAGCCAGGCATCATGCTCCTTCTGGCCAATATGAAATCCAGCATGGCGCATCCTGAGTCGAGGGTGGCCGCGGGTCTCTTGGTAAGTGCTGGGTCCTCCCCAGTATTGCTCGAGGAAATGCATCAAGCGCTCCGCTGCCTCACCGAGATCGCTCTCTGGATACATAGGTCGCAAAATGGGATCAATAGTTACAAGGGCATAAAAATGCGAGACGAGATTCTCGAAAGTTTGGTGGCCTCCGAGAGCCTCATACATGTTCTCTTTATCAACCATGAATTACTTCGTTCGAATCCATATCGCAGTATCTGTTTCCAGTACATCGCTCTGAATCGGATTTGATGCCAACAAAATTTCTCCGGCAGGAACTGAGATTGCCTTTCCAAAATTTACATAGCAAGCAAAACCACCTGGACGAGTAAATGCCAGTACATCTTTACCGGCTTCAATCCACTCCATCGTTCCATCACCGAGGCCAGCCTCTTTATGTCGAATATCAAGAGCTGCGCGATACAGGTTAAGAGTCGACTCAGGATCTTTCTCTTGGAGTTCTACAGCGAGAGTTCCCCAATGCTTTGGTTGTGGCAACCATGAATCGCTATCGCCCAACTTCGGATTACCTGAAAATCCGTAGGAACCAGCAACATCTGCCTTCCATGGCAGAGGAACGCGGCAGCCATCACGACCTGGATCGGTGTAGCCACTGAGCTTCCAACGTGGATCCGTTAAGCGATCCTTTGGAATACCAGTTGCTTCTGGAAGTGCCAACTCTTCGCCTTGGTAGATGTATGCGCCCCCAGGTAGGGCAAGCATCAAGAGTGATGCAGCGCGAGCGCGCTTGGTTCCACGTTTGATATCAAACTTTGAGGTATCACCAAAACGCTTCAATGGAGAGTCGACTCCACCGCCCTTAAGGCCCTGATCAAAACGATTTACAGATCGAGTGACGTCGTGGTTCTCTAAAACCCATGACGCTGGCGCACCAGTTGTGGTGAGTAGTTCGAATGACTCCTTAATATTTTTCTTAAGTTCTTTTACATCCCACTTGGAATCAAGGAAATGAAAGTTGAAGGAGTTAGCGAGTTCATCGGGACGAATATATTTTGGTAGAGATTCCTTGGAGACCCATGCCTCAGCCACACCCATTCGATTTCCCGGATATGAATCAAAGATTTTGCGCCATGCACGATAGATCTCATGGACGCCCTCTTGATCAAAGTAAGGCGACTTCTGCGCCGTCAAAAGGTCTGCGCCCTTGAGTTCATCTGGAAGACCCGGCTCTTTGATCATTCCGTGAGCAACATCGATGCGGAAGCCATCTACACCGAGCTTCAGCCAGAAGTGAAGGACTTCTTCAAAGTGCTCGCGGACCACTGGGTTATCCCAGTTGAAATCTGGTTGTTCGACGGCAAAGAGGTGGAGATACCACTGCCCGAGGGTGCCGTCAGCCTCTGTGATGCGCTCCCAGGCTGGACCGCCAAAGATCGCCTGCCAGTTATTAGGAGGCAATTCGCCATCTTTGCCCTTGCCATCGCGAAAGACGTAGCGTTCGCGCTCTGGGGAGCCTGGAGCGGCTTTGAGGGCCTCTTGGAACCACTTGTGCTTATCTGAGGAGTGGTTGGGGACGATATCGATGATGAACTTAATCCCAAGGGCATGAGCCTCATCAATCAGGCGCTTTGCCTCATCCAAAGTTCCGTAATCCGGCTCGATATCCATGTAATCAGCGACGTCATATCCGTGGTCCATCTGAGGTGATGGATACCAAGGGGTGATCCAAAGCGCATCAACGCCGAGGGTCTTTAGATATGGAAGGCGAGAGCGAATTCCTTCGACATCTCCCTTTCCATCACCATTGGAGTCCGCAAATGAGCGGATATAAATCTGATAGGTAACTGCATCGCGCCACCAGGGACGTTCAGAACGCACAGTCAGAGACATTGAAAGACTCCCTTAGATTTCTAGAGTTAGCGGGTTAACTTGCGATAGGTCACGCGATGTGGACGTGAGGCTTCCACGCCAAGGCGCTTAATCTTGTTCTCTTCATAGGCTTCGAAGTTTCCTTCAAACCAGAACCACTGTGAGTCACCTTCATAAGCCAAGATGTGAGTTGCGATGCGATCTAGGAACCAGCGATCGTGCGAGATCACTACGGCGCAACCTGGGAACTCCAGAAGCGCATTCTCAAGTGAGCCAAGTGTTTCAACATCGAGATCGTTTGTTGGCTCATCGAGGAGCAAGAGGTTTCCACCCATTTTAAGAGTGAGCGCTAAGTTCAAACGGTTGCGCTCTCCACCAGAGAGAATTCCAGCTGGCTTCTGTTGATCTGGACCTTTAAATCCAAAGCACGAGACGTAGGCACGTGAAGGCATTTCAACATTTCCGACCTTCATGAAATCCAGGCCATCTGAGACAACTTCCCAAAGCGTCTTCTTTGGATCGATGCCTCCGCGAGACTGATCGACATAGGAAATCTTTACCGTCTCACCAATCTTTACATTTCCAGAGTCTGGATTCTCTAGGCCCAAGATTGTTTTGAAGAGCGTTGTCTTACCTGCACCGTTAGGTCCAATAACTCCGACAATTCCATTGCGAGGAAGTGTGAAGGAGAGATCATCAATCAAAAGATGATCGCCGAAGCCCTTCTTCAAATTCTCAACTTCTACAACGATATTTCCAAGGCGTGGTCCCATTGGAATCTGGATCTCTTCGAAATCTAGCTTGCGCATCTTGTCTGCTTCGGCGGCCATCTCTTCATAACGAGCAAGACGTGCCTTTGACTTGGTCTGACGACCCTTAGAGTTCATCCGAACCCACTCGAGCTCTTCAGATAAACGCTTAGCGCGCTTGGCATCCTTCTGGCCTTCAATCTTCAAGCGAGAAGCCTTGGTTTCGAGGTAGGTCGAATAGTTACCTTCATACGGATAGGCACGACCGCGGTCGAGCTCCAAAATCCATTGAGCTACGTTGTCCAAGAAGTAACGATCGTGAGTAATCGCAACGACAGTGCCTGGATATTTAGAGAGATGCTGCTCGAGCCACAGAACAGATTCAGCGTCCAAGTGGTTTGTAGGCTCATCAAGAAGCAACAAATCTGGTTGCTGCAACAGAAGTTTGCAGAGCGCTACACGACGGCGTTCTCCACCTGAAAGAACTTTCACATCGGCATCCCCGGGTGGGCAGCGAAGCGCATCCATTGCTTGTTCTAATTGTGAATCAAGGTCCCATGCATTGCGGTGATCGAGCTGCTCTTGCAACTCCCCCATCTCAGAAAGAAGTTTGTCGTAATCAGCATCAGGATTTGCCATCTCTTCAGAGATTTCATTGAAACGCTTAAGCATTCCCATAGTTTCAGCGACGCCCTCTTGCACATTCTCAAGAACGTTCTTATCTTCATCAAGCGGAGGCTCTTGGAGCAAAATTCCAACTGAATATCCAGGGCTCAAGAATGCTTCGCCATTAGAGGCGGTCTGCAAGCCGGCCATAATCTGAAGCACCGTGGACTTACCAGCACCGTTAGGACCAACCACGCCGATCTTCGCGCCAGGGTAGAAGGCAAGGGTTACATCATCGAGAATAACCTTGTCGCCATGCGCTTTACGCGCCTTCTTCATCGTATATATGAACTCAGCCATAGTGTGAAACTCTATCGGTTGGGGCAATAAGCCCTAAATCCTCATTAAAAAACTACTCAGCTGCGCGCCTCACGGCTTCAATCGTGACTGCGCGGTCTGCAGGACTAGTGCTCCAGTTGCTCACCGATATTCGGAGAATTTTCTGACCCTGCCAGTGAGAGCCAGAAATCCAGATTGAATGATCGGCAATCAATTTTGCTCCGATCTCCTCGGTGCGCGCCTCATCTTCAAAGGCGAAGGAGACCTGAGTAAAGACCACCTCATTGAGGACGCGACAGCCTGGAATTTTCATTAGCTCCGCGGCAAGCAGCTGGGCGTTTGAGACTAGGCCGTCGACGAGTTCGATGACACCTTGGCGGCCAAGTGAAAGTAGAGCTGCCCACACTGTTACACCACGACCGCGGCGAGAGAGCTCTGCAACTTTCTCACTCGGCCAGAGTTGCGCATCGTGTTCACTCGGTAAGTAACTTGCCTCCACGCCAAATGCTCGCCTCAGCGCAACTGGATTGTTGACGATGCTCACTCCACAGTCATAAGGAACATTCAATGTTTTATGTGCGTCAGTTGCCCACGAATCGGCGAGTTCAATTCCTTTAAGAAGTGGCCGCAGAGTTGGAGATGCAAGTGCCCAGAGACCAAATGCGCCATCAACATGCACCCAAGCGCCGTGCTTGTGCGCTAACTCGATTGCTTCCTGAAACGGTTCGAAGGAGCCTGAGTGAATGTTGCCGGCTTGGAGCGCAAGAATCGTTGGACCACTTCCACTTTCCAAAGCACTCTTTAAAGCATCAATCTTGATTCGACCTTGATCATCACTCGCGACTTCTTCTGGCTCACCAAGACCTAAATATCGAAGCGCAGTATCAATAGTTACATGTCGCTCTTCATTCACGAGTACTCGAATTTTTGGAGCTCCTGATAAACCTTGAACATTTACATCCCAGCCGACACGTTCAAGTACTTCCCCACGACCAGCAATCAATCCACCAAAGTTCGCCATCTGTGCGCCAGTTGGAAAGCCAACCGCGCATGTCTTAGGAAGTCCAAGTAAGTCCAGCAACCATTCACCCGCAATATCTTCAAGGGCAACGACTGTTGGGGTGAGCGTTGGGGCGCCCGCGTTTTGATCCCATGTACTCACGAGCCAATCTGCTGCGAGTGGTGCCGGCATGGTTCCACCGATTACCCATCCAAAGAAACGACCAGATCCCATCGCCATCAGACCAGGTTCACCTAACGTCCCTAGCCGTTCAATTACCTCTGTTGCATCAACTCCATGGTCTGGCAGGAGATCGCCAAATGATTCACGTACCTGTGCCAAATCTTGAGTTGGATTGATCCCGCGTTCCGGAAGAGCATCAAGCCAGCTCTGCGCAAATTTCGCGGCGCTTGCAAGGGGTGAAATAAAGATCTCGCCACTATTGGTCACAATGGACTCCCGACTCTTGGAGAGTCAAACTATATGTGTGCGGAATGTTCATGAATAGAGTGGGGATTACTCTGAAATATCAGAGGTTCTGATTGGGTAGACTCCACTTCGAAATCCGGTTCTTCCACATTTTGCGCCTGTAGCTCAGTCGGATAGAGCACTCGCCTTCTAAGCGAGTTGTCGCAGGTTCGATTCCTGCCAGGCGCGCAAAAACCCGGCCACCCCCCTCGAGGTGCCCGGGTTTTCTTTACGCGTTAAGCGGTATTACTTGGTTGGAAGCTTTGCCAACAACGTTGCTACGTAAGCAGCAACTGGGCCACTCTCTGCAGCGTAGTTAGGGCTTGTGTTTGCGCAAGCTGGTGAAGCAACAAACTTCAAGAAGTCTGTCATTGCTGCAGCCTTATCGCCTGATGCAGCTGAATCAACTAGTGCGTAAGAAACAATACCGAGGATGTATGCACCTGGTGTGGTTGTTCCGTAGTTGAATGAGTAGAGACCGGTTGAACCAAGAGTTGCACCAGCAACGAATGCTGAAGTTGCTGCAGCAGTTGGACCAGCGAAGTCGCCATGCGTGTTACCAAGGAAAGCTGTACGTAGCTTGCCTGTTGCATATGAAACTTCTGCGTAACCGATTGAGTAAGGAGTTGAAGTAAGACCAGCAGATACTCCGGTTGAACCTGAGTAAGCCTGGATGCGTCCGACATTTCCAGGACCGTTGATTGCACCTGGGAATACGTTTGCGAATGTCTTATCAGCAGGCTTCTTCCACACATCTGAGTTTGACTTGGTGAACAAGGTAACGAAGTTCTTTGTTGTACCTGATGCATCAGAGCGAACCACAAGGTGGATAGTTTGGTTTGGAAGTGTGTAGTGGCGTGTGACGGTCACTGTGCGAAGAACGATTGGAGCGCCGTTCTTATCCTTCTTTGTCGAACCATCTTTATTTGTCTCATAAATTACTTGGTTGATCGACTGGTTGTTGTCATTCTGGATTTCTGTGTCGTTCCACTTTGTGACGTTGCCTGAGAAGATATCTGAAAGAGTCTTCTCAGAAAGGTATAGAGGCTTTGAACCAGGGAGGTTGTAGATAACAGCGATTGGAGCCATTACTAGAGGAATGTTAAGGATAGATGCCTTAG
>CAIZHC010000242.1 GCA_903932705.1 uncultured Actinomycetes bacterium
GGTTGATTGATGATGATGCGAATATCATCGAAGCATTTGAAAATGAAGTTGGTTTCTGGCACCCAAAGCCTAAAAAGGTTCTGGAGGTAGTTCTCGCTTACAACACGGGTCGCGGCGAAGGTTGGGTTGGAATCTATGACGGCCCCAAAATTCAACTCGCACTCGATCGTGGTTATGTCTCTCCATCCGGAAAATCGGTGGAGTCTGCCTCACGCCTCTATGGTTTAGTTGAAGGTCAGCTCTTCTTCGCTCACGATGTTGAGATGGATGGGCATGAGCTTCAGGCTTACATGTGGTCATCCCTCGAACGCCAAGCGGAGTAAGTGATGAGTAATTTCACCGGCGATCTACTCGCCGAAGTCATTCGCGCTGGAGTTGTGGAGTCAGTTCACAACGGTCATCTTGCACTTCTCAATAGCGATGGAACCTTGCGAGCATCAATCGGCGATATCGAAGCTCCCATGTATCCACGCTCCTCAATCAAATCATTCCAAGCTGCTGCCATGGTGCGTCACGGATTAAAACTCTCTCCGCGTCAACTAGCAATCGTTTGTGCTAGCCACTCGGGTGCTCCCGAGCACTTCGAAGTTGTTGAATCAATCCTTCACGGCGCAGGATTAACGAGAGATGATCTCTTGAATACACCCGACCTTCCACTCGGGCGAGTAGAAAAAGCTGCATGGGGAACCAATCCACCATCACGCCTTGCACAAGGGTGTAGTGGAAAGCATGCGGGAATGCTGGCAACCTGCGTCGCAAATGGTTGGGATACAAAGAGCTATTTAGATCCTGAACATCCATTACAGATTGCAATTAAAGAGGAGATTCAAGAACTTATCGGTGCTTCAGTGATGTCGACGACTGTTGACGGTTGTGGTGCACCGCTCTTTGTTATCACAACACATAACTTTGCACGTGGCACTCACACTATGCGTGTGTCCCAAGATCCTATTTATCAAGAAGTTGTGGCAGCTTGTCTTGCCCATCCAGATATGGTCGCGGGCGTCGGTCGATTGACCACTACCCTCATGAATCAGATTCCTGGACTCTTTGTAAAAGATGGCGCAGAAGCTGTCGAACTTCTCTCACTCGCTGATGGTCGCGCCTGTATCTTCAAGGTAAGCGATGGCTCAGATCGCGCATTTCCTGCAATCGTAAAGGCGGTCTTGAAAGCATGGGAAATTGATGCCGAGATAGATCCTGTGCTTGTTAGAGGTGGTTCACACGTCACTGGTGAAATTCAGGTATCGCACTCACTCACCCAGTTATAGACTTTTCTAATGCGAGGTCGAATAGCAACACTGATGGTTCATACCTCGCCATTAGACCAGGCAGGTATGGGCGATGCCGGCGGCATGAATATTTATGTGGTGGAGAGCGCCATCAAGATGGCCGCTTCGGGCGTTGATGTCGATATCTACACACGTGCGACCGATCCATATCTTCCAAAGATTGTTGAAATCGCTCCCGGCGTAACGGTCCGACATATTGAAGCTGGACCATTTAAAGGTCTCACAAAAGAGGAGTTGCCATCCCAAATTGGTGCACTCACACACGGCGTGATGGAAGTTTTCAACTCACTTCCTTCAAATTACTACAAGATATTGCACTCTCACTATTGGATTAGTGGACAGCTCGGATGGATGCTCTCGGAGCGAACCGCAATTCCATTGGTTCATACGATGCACACTATGGCACGCGTTAAGAATTTAAATCTGGCTGAAGGAGAGA
>CAIZHC010000243.1 GCA_903932705.1 uncultured Actinomycetes bacterium
AAAGAAGCCGGGCTCCCAGATGGCGTCTTTAACGTTGTCCATGGAGATAAAGAAGCGGTCGACGCTCTACTTGAGAACCCAACCGTTAAGAGCATCTCATTTGTAGGTTCAACACCAATCGCGCAATACATTTACGAAAAGGGCACTGCTAACAAGAAGCGAGTGCAAGCACTTGGTGGAGCAAAGAATCATATGTTGGTTCTGCCCGATGCAGATCTCGACCTTGCTGCAGACCAGGCGATAAACGCTGGTTTTGGCTCAGCTGGTGAACGCTGTATGGCTATCTCTGTGGTACTTGCAGTGGATCCAATCGGTGATGAACTTGTTAGGAAAATTGCGGAGAAGATGCCGCAACTTCGCACAGGCGATGGTCGTCGCGGTTGCGATATGGGACCACTTGTAACCGGCGCACATCGTGACAAGGTCAAAAGTTATGTTGATGCTGGAGTTGCAGATGGTGCAACACTTGTTGTTGACGGAAGAAATCCAGTTGTGGATGGTGAACCTGGTGGATTCTGGCTCGGACCAACCCTCTTTGATCATGTTAAGACTGATATGAGTATTTATACTGATGAAATTTTTGGACCCGTACTTGCTGTGGTTCGCGTGAAGTCGTATGAAGAGGGTGTTGCACTTATCAATGCGCATGAATACGGAAATGGAACTGCAATCTTTACCAACGACGGGGGAGCTGCACGCAGATTCCAAAATGAGATTGAAGTTGGAATGATCGGAATAAACGTTCCCATTCCGGTGCCTGTTGCGTACTACTCATTTGGTGGGTGGAAATCTTCACTCTTCGGAGATTCACATGCCCATGGCACTGAAGGAATTCACTTCTTCACTCGTGGAAAGGTGATTACAAGTCGCTGGCTTGACCCAAGCCACGGTGGAATCAATCTTGGATTTCCGACGCAGAATTAGCCTAAATCCAAGGGTCAATTCCAGCAGGCTCTCAGAGTTCTCTCAGCCGAAGGCTCTTTAATTCCTTTATTGAAGTTAAATAATGGTTATGAAGGAGTTGCTACGTGGTCTCAAGCAAGTTAATTAAAGGTGCTGCAATCTGCGGAATTGGAGCAGCATCAGCGCTCGTTCCAGTTGGTCTGAGTTCAGCGAACGCTGCGACCATAAAGACAACCGTTAAGAAATCTGGAACCTTCCTCGGCTCGGCTTACATGACTCACTATGGTGCAGTTCAAGTCTCGATTACTGTTAAAAATGGAAAGATCACAAAGGTCAACGTTCCCGTCTACCCAACCAGCAGCTTTAGAGATCAGCAGATAAACGCGCAAGCCATACCAATGTTGGAGCAGGAAGTTATGGTTGCTCAGTCATCTAATATCAACAACATCAGCGGGGCTTCATTTACCGCACAAGGTTTTTACATGTCTTTGGTTTCAGCTCTAGGAAAAGCTGGACTTAAGTAGGAAACCGCACTCGGCTTGAGCGATGTGAGGGCATCGCTCGCCGAGCTTCGGAATAAAACCCAATCAGATACCGAAAGTTTAATGAGATTGGGAAGCAAATCAGGCAAACTAAAGCCGTGAAACCTAGTCGCATGGAAGCATTCAGCGATGGCGTCTTTGCTGTTGCCATCACCTTGTTGGTCTTCAACCTTAAAGTCCCAGATATGTCCTCTGGACATTTGGGCCGGGAACTTGGACATCAATGGCCCTCATATCTTGCCTATGTAATTAGCTTCTTCTCTATTGGTATCTGCTGGGTCAATCACCATTCGATTTTGGATCGTGTTGCTATGGCAGACCGGGAACTTCTCTTCATCAATTTAGGCTTACTCCTTGGAATAGTTTCAATTCCATTTACTACTTCACTTGGTGCGGTCTGGTACAAAGATGGAAATGATGGCAAGTTAGCCGTAGGAATTTATTGTTTAAATTGGGTTTATGTCTCCCTCACATACATGGTCTTAATTCGACACCTGATGGGACATGCGCATCTCTCTGCCAACGCCACCGGCGTAACTTTGCAATCTCTCCAACGCAAGGGGTTTATTGGAATCTCTGCTTATGCGATTGCCACAGTTCTCTCGCTCTTTCTGCCAGTGCTTGCATTCCTCGTCTGCCTCATTTTGGCGATGTACTACGTCTTTGGCGTAGAAGATGAGGTCATCCGAGAAGTGGCGTAGCGCGAGTCACACTCTTATCACTCAAAGTAAGAGGATAATGTTGTGGGTGAAGAAGAACTTCTTGCGTAGGTTGAATAAGTATTCGCATAAATATTCGCATGGCACCGTCGCCGTAATTGCTGGTAGTTCGGAGTACGTCGGTGCATCTCTTCTCTGTGTAGGTGGAGCTAGAAGAGGTGGATCTGGATACATCAATTACATTCATGAAGAAGAGTTCATTCGCAATTTAGTAGTGAGCTCTTATCCAGATGTGGTGGTCCGCGAAAAGTTTAAAGGGATTAAAGCAGATGCTTGGGTTGTTGGGCCAGGCTCCCCAAAATTGCCACGCAGATTTAATATTCCTCACTCTAAATACGCGGTTCTTGATGCCGGTGCTATGAAGTACGCACGTCGGATTAGAGCCGACTTTGTAGTTATAACGCCTCACGAAGGTGAAGCTCGCAAACTCGGCTTTGTTATTGGTGAAGGCGATGAAGGACGCGAACAGAGCGCTCGCGAAATGGCGGAGGCGCTCGGTTGCGTTGTCGTACTAAAAGGACATCACACGGTCGTGGCCTCTCCTGAGGGTTTAGCTGTGATGGATGAGCTTGCAGGACCTGAACTTGCTACCGCCGGAACAGGTGATGTGCTCGCGGGATTGATGGGTTCAATGCTCGCCAGTTGGAAACCCGAGAGCTATCAAGAGGTTGTAGTAGTGATCTTCAAGGCGATTAGCGCTCATGCGCTCGCTGCAACTGCGGCTTCAGCTGAAATCAATCCGATTACCTCCTCAGATATCCTTAAGTTCTTACCCATCGTCTTAAAGCAATAGTTAGAGTTATGCTGTGATCAACTTGGGAGGCTCCATGAAAGCAAAGATTTTTTCAGCGATTGTCGTATCCCAACTAGTTCTGAGTTCTGCGACCGCCTGGGCCGATGATGATGGAAACATTGCACGTCCTCATATCTCTGAAATCGGTGGAGATGACCACAGTCCTGGGGTGAGGCTTGTCATCTATTTAACATTGCTCATAATCGGATTTGGTATTGGCCTGACCGTCGGTCGACGAACTCGCCGAAAGTAATTCGCGTTTAATGGGAATGCATCTGATTTACACCCACGATGGAGTAACGGGCGAAGGATACTTAGCGTTACCTGCGACGGAGAGCGGTCCTGCAGTAATCATTATTCAAGAGTGGTGGGGCCTGGTTGGTCACATCAAGGATGTGGTCGATCGTTTTGCGGCCGCTGGATTCGTCGCCTTTGCACCTGATCTGTATCACGGCCAGGCAGCTTCTGAACCGGATACTGCAAAGAAACTTATGATGGAACTCGAGCTAGATCGCGCTGGTTCTGAAATCACCCATGCTGCTGACTACTTACTTTCACTTCCTGAAACCTCATCCTCACATGTGGGAGTTGTGGGCTTTTGTATGGGTGGAAGTTTGGCGATAGTGAGCGGAACGCTCTCTCCCAAGATCAGCGCAACCGTTGGCTTTTACCCTGGCTCTTCCTGGGAACGTCACGCACCTCGGTGGACAAATTATCAAGGAAAGTCTGCGCTTATTCATTGCGCGGAAGGGGATGGCACATCCGCTGCAGCTGGAATCCAAGAAGCGATTGCGGAAATTACTTCGGCCGAAGGTTCAGTCGTGGCATACGACTACCCAGGAACTCGACATGCCTTCTTCAATAACGATCGCCCTGAAGTCTTTGATGCGCTCGCAGCAGGATTGGCTTGGGAGCGAACTCTAGAGTTCTTTTTCAGCACGTTAATTTAACGTTAAGGAAGCTGTAAGGAAGATGGTCTATCCTTAAATTATGAATATGAATGAGCCTATGAAAAGCAATCGTCCCTCACCTAAGTTTTATGGATTTATTATCTCGGCCTTGATTCTTGCAATCGGCACTGGTTACGGCTTGAGTCTTGTGGGACAAGGTCTTGCAGCTCGAGCAGGAAATTCAGTTACTGTCACGGGTCAAGCTCGCACAAGTGCAACTGCTGACAATTCAGTCTGGACACTTAACGCTCAAGAGAGTTCACAGAGCGCCGCCTCAGCCGTCACTAAGGTCGAGAAGAGCGTTGCAGCACTTACAAAGTATTTAGTAGCCGGTGGTATTCCTGCTGCTGGAATTCAATCAGGTGGTGTTAATACAAATGCCATATATGAATATGTAAATGGAAATCAAACAGGCCGGGTTCTCTCGTATCAAGCAAATCAGAGCGTGACTGTTCGCTCCAAAGATGTAAATCTTGTTAATTCATTGAGTAATGGCATCGGCACTTTGTTACAGACCGGTGTAAACATCAACAACTATGGCCCTCAGTTCTATGTTTCAAATCTCTCAAATCTTCGTCCAAAGTTGTTGGCTGAGGCAATGGTTGATGCAAAGGCTCGCGGAATTTCCATGACTAAGGCTGTTGGATCAAAGCTCGGCGCTGTCGTCGCTGTTTCAAGTGGACCAGTTCAAGTTACATCACCAGATTCAGTTGATGCATCCGCTGGCGGAATGTATGACACCTCAACAATTCCAAAGACTGTCACTGTTACAGTCTCGGTCAGCTTTAAAGTTAACTAATTAACTAGGGCTTACATTTCCCCGCGGGGTTAACCTGAGATTAGGCATGGCTGGAGCAGGTATCCGGCCATGTACCTGATCTTCAAATCTTGGAAATCTATTTGATTGGCTCTCCCAATCAATGCGCATCTCTTCAATCTCTTCGTGTGAGCGACCAATGAAGTTCCACCACATCACAATTTCTTCGCCAAAGGGAACTCCACCAAGCAATACGAACTTTGCGCCGCCCGTCGATTCAATCTTGAATTCTTCACTCCCAAGAGGTTGGTAGTAAAGATATTCAACTGGCACTTGCTCATCATTAACCCTCAAATCACCAGCGACCACCAAGAGCCCATATTCATAACTCTCATCGATTGGTAATTGAGCCATTGTTCCCGCCGGTATATCGATTTCAGCTCCAACCATCTCTGAAAAGGTTCGTGCGGGAGAGGTGTGTCCAAGTAGTTCGCCAACAAAGAGGCGA
>CAIZHC010000244.1 GCA_903932705.1 uncultured Actinomycetes bacterium
GATCTAGGCTTCATTTGCCGTGCGATCATCGGCCACGGCCGAAGATTTGCCGGACGCTTCGTTTGCGGGGCAGCAGGAGACTTTTCTCAATGTCATTGGCATTGAGGTCTGACATCTTGATCTTTGCGATCTCTGCTGCTTGTGCCTTGGTGATGTTCGCAACCTTGGTCTTATGAGGGATAGCAGAACCCTTTTCGACGCCAGCAGCTTTCAAGATTAAACGTGAAGCTGGAGGTGTCTTTGTGATGAATGTGAAAGAACGATCCTCGTAGACAGTGATTTCTACTGGGATGATCTGACCTTTTTGTGACTCTGTTTCAGCGTTATATTGCTTAACGAAGTCCATGATGTTTACACCGTGCTGACCAAGGGCAGGACCCACTGGTGGAGCTGGTGTGGCAGCGCCTGCCTGAATCTGCAACTTGATAAGTGCAGTTACCTTCTTCTTTGGTGCCATTTTTTTGGTTTCCTTTTTGTATTAGCTGGGACTAACGTTTTTTCTATATTTTCTGTACTTGATGGAATGAAAGCTCTACAGGAGTTTCGCGTCCGAAGATCGAAACAAGTACCTTGAGTTTTGCTTGCTCCGGCATGATCTCGGAGATCGATGCAGGCAAGGTCGCAAATGGGCCATCCATAACGGTGACCGACTCGCCAATTTCGAAGTCAACAACCTTGATCTCAGCTTTGTCGCCCTTCTTCGCTGGACGCGGTGCAAGGATATTTTCAACCTCTTGCAAGCTCAAGGGTGAAGGGTGGTGAGCGTTGCCCACGAATCCGGTAACACCAGGGGTGTTTCGGATACACGACCAAGACTCATCGGTGAGATCCATGCGAACGAGAACATAACCAGGGAAGACATTGCGCTTAACCTGCTTGCGCTGTCCGTTCTTGATTTCTGTGACCTCTTCTTCAGGAACTTCTACCTGGAAGATGAAATCTTCCATGTTAAGAGCCTGGATGCGGTTGGCTAGGTTTCCCTTAACCTTCTTCTCATAACCGGCATACGAGTGAACGACATACCAATCACCAGCAGCGGTACGAAGGGCACGACGAAATTCAGCGTTTGGATCGTTTTCATCTTCGGCTTCTAGAGCAACTTCTTCGTCGATTGCCTCTAGCGCTTCCGGGGTTCCGATCTCTTCATCGGCAACTACGGCTTCAACTACAGGTTCGATAACAGAAGTCGCGCTCAGCGCAGCTTCGAAAGCGTCAACGGGAGCCGGCGCAGTCTCAGGAGCAACTGACGCTTCAAAAAATGGATTCTCTATTGTCATTGTGCGCCTTTACCCAAAGATCCAGAAAACGATTTTTGTGAGTGCGACGTCGAGAATAGATACAACGGCGATGATGAATCCCACGAATACGAATACAACAGCCGTGTATGTGGTGAGTTGCTTCTGGGTAGGCCAGACAACCTTGCGAAGTTCGGCAACAACCTGACGATAGAACAGGTTGATGCGACCAAAGAGGCCTCTTGCACCATTGCCTTCTTCAGTATCTAGCTTCTCGTCGACCACGTGTCTTACCTCTCTTATTACATAGACCTGTCTTGCAGGGCAGGAGGGACTTGAACCCCCAACCGCCGGTTTTGGAGACCGGAACTCTGGCCAGTTGAGCTACTGCCCTTCAAGCGTTTACGTGAAA
>CAIZHC010000245.1 GCA_903932705.1 uncultured Actinomycetes bacterium
AGTAGAAAGAGCCAACGAGATTCTTGCCGGCTCCGGTATTAATTCCAGTCTTGCCACCTATAGATGCATCAACCATTCCTGCAAGGGTTGTGGGAATCGCATACCAAGAAATACCGCGCAACCATGTAGCCGCGGCGAAACCAGCAAGATCGGTTGTAGCTCCCCCACCGATAGCAACAATTGCATCTCTTCGGCCAAACTCTAACTCTCCTAAAAGATTCCATAATCTCTCAACAGTTGCGAAATCCTTCTGATTTTCAGCATCAGGTGTTTCAAAGATTGGAATATCAAGTGATTTAGCGATTTCTGAAATATTCCCTAAATCAATGACCGCTGCTGGTGCGACAACCAAAATCTTCTTATGGACATCTGCAAGAGATCGCAGATGCGATTCCCAATCAACGCCAATATGCACATCGTAGGAAATTTCAGCGTTAATTTTGATACTAAGCACGAGATAACCCCATTCGAAGCACTAAATCACGAGCTACTTCAAAAGGTTTTCTATTATCTGTCGCGATCTCTACAGTGGCCAGTTCGGCATAAATGTGTTCCCGCTCCTCAAATATTTTGCGCCATTGCATTTCTGGGTCGGCAGAGACAAGAGGTCTATCTCCCTTAGCGCCAATACGCGCTAATACATTTGAAATTCCGATTCGCAAGAAGATTATTTGGGCTTTCGATGCAGCAATAGCTTCCCTAACTTCCGGAATCAAAATAGATCCACCACCAAGTGCTAAGACGCCATAATTGGATTTAAGCGCGCTAAGAACAACCTCTTTCTCAATCTTTCTAAAACCCGGCTCTCCAGATTCGGCAAAAATCTCAGGAATTGACCTTCCTTCCCGTTCAACAATCAACTCATCAGTATCGGCAAAGCTTGTCGAGAGTTCACGAGAGAGAGCCTTTCCCACCGAACTCTTTCCAGAGCCAGGAGGACCGATCAAAATGGCGCGGAGCATTTACTTTATTTCGAGTGCGTTCATATAGTTTAAGAAATTGCGTCGAGTCTCTCCCACACTATCTCCACCGAACTTTTCAAGAACCGCATCAGCCAAAACAAGTGCGACCATTGCTTCTGCAACGATACCCGCGGCTGGTACAGCGCAGACATCTGAACGTTGGTTAATTGCCTTCGCAGGTTCACCTGTTGCAACATCAATTGTGTCTAACGCTCGTGGAACTGTGGAGATTGGCTTCATCGCTGCGCGCACCCGAAGCACTTCACCATTCGACATTCCGCCTTCAGTACCGCCCGCACGATCAGTTCGTCGAATGATTTTCCCTGCGGCATCTTTCTCAATCTCATCATGGGCCACCGAACCTCGACGTCTAGCGGTCGTAAAACCATCGCCGATTTCAACGCCTTTGATTGCTTGAATGCCCATCATTGCACCTGCTAAACGAGCATCTAATCTGCGATCCCAGTGGGTATGTGAACCCAACCCCGGCGGGAGATCAAATGCTAGAACTTCGACCACGCCGCCCAACGTGTCACCGGCGGTGTGTGCTGCATCAATTTCAGCAACCATTGCCGCACTTGCGACAGGGTCCAGTGAACGAACCGGATCTGCATCAACGACATCTCTATCTGCCCACGTTGGCAATTGGTACTCCTCAGAACTTCCAACTCCACCGATGGAGAGCACGTGACTCATGATGCGCACGCCGACAGATTGTTCGAGAAATGCTCTGGCAACTGCACCGAGCGCTACTCGAGCGGCGGTCTCTCGCGCACTTGCACGTTCTAGTATCGGACGAGCATCTTGAAAATCATATTTTTGCATTCCCACCAAATCGGCATGCCCCGGGCGTGGTCGAGTAAGCGGTGCATTTCTTGCTAACGCTGCCAGCTCATCTGCTGGGACTGCATCAGCCGACATAACCTTCTCCCACTTGGGCCATTCTGAGTTGCCAACTTCAATGGCGATGGGGCCACCTTGGGTGAATCCGTGGCGTACTCCACCTTGAATAGTTACAAGGTCGGCCTCAAAGTTCTGTCTAGCGCCCCGGCCGTAACCCAGTCGGCGTCGACGAAGATCGCTATCAATATCCGCAGTGGAAATCTCCACATGAGCGGGTAAACCCTCGAGAATTGCAGAAAGTACCGGACCGTGCGATTCGCCAGCAGTTAACCATCTCAACATAGGCGTATTGTGTCAGAAACCCTGACTGTGCCGACGCCTATAGAGGTTGAGCCCTAATTTAGATGTGCTCGAGCTGCCTTTTGAAGTTCATTTCGCATAATTGCGTAATCAAAATCCCTGGCAGTGAATATTGCTATCTGATCTAACGCTTGCTCGACCAGAAGATCAATCCCGTCGATTGTCGATGAACCGAGAACCTTAGCTTTCGCCAGCAACTTGGTCGGGAAGGGGTTATAAAGAACTTCGCAGAGAGTTGGGATGGGAGAAGCGAGAGTTTCGCTGAGTGCGTCTGTAACCCCGGCGGGAACGGTTGAAACCACTAAGTCATAACCAGCCAATGAATGATTCATAGGAAAGAACCCGAGAGTGCTGTGACGGGCTATCTGACCAAGTGCCTCTTTGCGAGTAGGCGACCTCAAGAGAAAATCAATATTCTCCGCGCGACCGTCCAGAGCTGAAAGAGCGGCACGCGCCGTGCCTCCCCCACCAATAATTAGCGTTCTTGCACAATCGACTCCCTCAAATAGCCGCATAAAACCGGTGCGATCCGTTGATGAGATATGGAAAGTGTCCCCCTGGCGAACCATTGTGTTTCCAGATTTCATCAATTGAGCTACAGGATCTATCTCAAAATCGAACTCCGGCCCCAGATCAATAACAGTTTCCTTAAGGGGCATAGTTAAGGAGAAGCCGGTCCAATTATCTTCTAGTGCCTTTCGGAAAAAATTCTCTGCTCCCTGAGGAGTAACTTCAACGGCCTCATATGAAGCTTCAATATTCAATAATTCATATGCCTTCTTATGGAGAAGAGGAGAGAGACTATGAGTTATCGGTGAACCGAGTACGGCAGCTTTAATCACTTGAACGCACCGGCGGCAACGTTGTGGTTGTAGAGGGACACCCAGCCTTCAAATGTTTGGAAACTGGAAGTGAATCGAGTGTCATGCGGTGCAACTGTTATAAAATAGAGCCAGTCGCCGCTTTCTGGAGTAAGTGCTCCTGTTATCGCTTGGAGTGATGGGTTTGAAATCGGCGTCGGAGGTAATCCCGTATGCAGATAGGTGTTGTAGGGCGATTCTACTTTCGTAGCCTTTATGCTCAAACCGATTTGTCCACGCAGACCAAGTGCATATTGCACAGTTGAATTGAGTTGAAGCGGCATACCAATTGATAGACGATTGTAGATAACTCGCGATACCTTGCCGTAATCAGAGGGATCACCCTCTATTTGAAGAAGAGAAGCTACGGTCAATACTTGATACGGGGAATACTTTCCATAACCGAGATTTAATTTAGTTGCAGCAACCTCTTGGCTGAAAACTTTCACCATATTGGCCAACGCATCATGCGTAGTTGTACCAGGTTGGAAAGAGTATTGAACCGGCGCCAATTGACCTTCTAGTGAATTGCTTGGATTGGCATAGTAGGGAGTGATCGTTGCCAGAGAATCCGACTGTGTTAAAGAGGTAACCAGATGTAACTCTTTGAGGATGTCTGCCTGAGTTGATCCGGGGAGAACATAAATCGAATCAATAATTCTCTTTTGATCCAGAAGTTGCGCAATCGCTTCATCGCTTGGAATAACGCTTTGAATCAGGTGAATTCCGGGAGCAATTCCCACAATCTTACGAACAATCAATTTTTTGATGAGCGTCTGCGCATTTGCTACTACATGTTGAGATGCTAAATCTTGGGCGATAGCTGTCCCGCTCTCCCCTTTGGTGACCACGATGCGAACATCTGGACCCGCGTGGCCCTTGGGATAATCTGAATTTCCATTGGAAACAATGATGCGCTGCGCAACGAGCGTCGCTAGAAGTAAAACCAAGATAATGAATGCTGAGACCAGATTGCGTCTCTTGGGTTTGTTAATCAAGATGACCCGCAATCCGCTCTTTCGCGAGAGCGCTCTCTAAAATTGATACGGCTGCCATTGCATCAATCAACGCCTTGCTACTCTTGGCGCTATGTCCCGCATCCCTAAGGTTACGCGCGGCGCTTAAAGTAGACATACGTTCGTCAATGAAATGAATCGGAACTTCTGTAATGGTTCTTAGCAACTCTGCAAAGAGATGAGCTGCCTCAAGCGATGGGTTGGATGCGCCGGAGAGATGTTTTGGTTCTCCCACGACTAAATAAATTGGTTCATATTCAGCAATTAACTCAGCAAGTTGGGTAAGAAGATCTGGATCTTGTGCTTGCAGGGTAGCTATTGGTGAGGCGATGAGGCCAGAAATATCA
>CAIZHC010000246.1 GCA_903932705.1 uncultured Actinomycetes bacterium
AGGTCATCGATGAAGGTGGCAAGTAAGCGACCAACCTCTTGCGAATCAAAAGCTTCAAATGCCTGATCAACTGTTGCGATGAGTTGGTTGAGCTCGGAGATGATCCAACGATCCATCGTCACATCAGAATCCGCAGCGCCTTCAACTACCTGGAAGTTTGCGGCATTTGCGTAGAGGCTAAAGAAAGAGACTGTGTTCCAGTAGGTGAGCAAAGTTTTTCTTACAACATCTGAGAGCGCATCATGTCCTACGCGGCGTGCGCTCCATGGTGAACCTGCTGCCAACATGTACCAACGCACCGCATCCGCGCCATGCTGGTCCATAAGTGGAATTGGTTGCAAGACATTTCCGAGGTGCTTGCTCATCTTGCGACCATCTTTATCCAAGATATGTCCGAGGCAGAGAACTGTCTTATAGGAAGATTCATCAAAGACTAAGGTTCCAATTGTCATCAAGGTGTAGAACCATCCACGAGTCTGGTCAATTGCTTCGCAGATGAAATCAGCTGGATATGCAGCTTCTAACGCTTCAATAGATCCCTCTTTATGTGGGTAACCCCATTGTGCAAATGGCATCGCGCCAGAGTCATACCAACAGTCGATAACTTCACTCACTCGGTTCATGGTCTGCGAACATTCAGGACATGGGAAAGTGATGTCATCAACGAATGGGCGATGAGGGTCAGTTGTTTTAAGGTCCTGGCCAGAAAGGTCAGATAGCTCTGCAAGTGAACCTACGCAGTGGAGATGGTTTTCAGGGCAGCGCCAAAGTGGCAGCGGAGTTCCCCAATAACGATTACGTGAGATAGCCCAGTCAATGTTGTTCTCAAGCCAATCGCCATAACGACCAGTCTTAATAGTCTCAGGGTGCCAATCAGTCTTCGCATTTTGTCCAATGAGTTGATCTTTAATTGCGGTTGTGCGGATATACCAAGAAGGTTGTGCGTAGTACATAAGTGGTGTGTGGCAACGCCAGCAGTGCGGGTAGGAGTGCTCAAATTGCAGTTGCCGAAAGAGAACACCGCGCGACTTCAACTCCCTGACGAGGGTCTTATCTGCCTCTTTAAAAAATACTCCACCGACGAGTGGAACTTCAGGAAGGAATGTTCCATCCGGAGCCATTGGATTAACTACTGGAAGTCCATAGCGACGGCAGACCTGTAAATCATCTGCACCGAATGCAGGGGATTGGTGAACCAAACCTGTTCCATCATCAATGGTGACGTAATCAGCCAGAACGATGTAGTGAGAATCAGGAATCTCAATCAAATCAAGCGGGCGGGTGTAAGTGATGTGTTCGAGCTCTGAGCCAAGGAAGGTTGCGATAACTTTGCGCTCGTCGCCCAAGATTCCAGCGAGATTTGTAGCGACAACTAATCTTTCGACTCCATCACCAAGCGGGATTTCACAGACTTGATACTCAACTGTTGGATTAACTGCAATGGCGGTATTGGAAACTAAGGTCCATGGAGTTGTGGTCCACACAAGGAAGGATGCGCCAAGATCTGCGATAACGCCTGAGGTCGCAGGAAAGCGAATGTAAACGGATGGGTCAGTAACTGTTTCATAACCCTGAGCTAACTCATGGTCAGAAAGTCCGGTTCCACAGCGCGGGCAGTAAGGAGCAACTCGATGGTCTTGGACCAAGAGTCCCTTCTTCCAAATTTGTTGTAGTGACCACCAGACGCTCTCGACATATTCCGGAGACATGGTCCAGTAAGCCTCATCGAAATCCACCCAGAATCCCATGCGACGAGTCATTGAGGTGAACTCATCTACGTGGCGCTGGACAGAGTCACGGCACTTCTGGTTGAAGGCGGCGATTCCGTATTTTTCAATATCGCCCTTACCTGCAAATCCAAGTTCTTTCTCAACGGCAATCTCTACTGGCAGTCCATGGCAATCCCAGCCAGCCTTACGGATAACCTGCTTGCCCTTCATCGTCTGATAGCGAGGGAAGAGATCTTTAAATACTCGAGCTTCGATGTGGTGAGTTCCCGGCGAACCGTTAGCGGTTGGCGGACCCTCGTAGAAGGTCCAACGCGGTGCGCCATCTCGTGCGCTCACGCTCTTGGCAAAGATCTCATTTGCTTCCCAGAAGGCCAGAATCTGATGCTCAGTGGCTGGGAGGTCAATCTGAGGTGGGAGGCTCTTAAAAAGGCGTGAACCCTGCGCTGCCATCTCAAATCCTCCTTGGATTTCCGTCTAAATCTGGTGAAAGCGTGAGTCTAGCGCGGCGAAGTTGGTAATTCAGCGCGCTTCACTCTAGCCTTCTGCCTTCATGTAACTCACCTTTCTATCCGCGTGGGGAAGCCCTCAGGAGCAATTGTGAGCTAACTAGAGAAGCGAAAATCGATATGACACCTGCGGCAAAGAAGGCGACCCCAGCAAAGAAGGTCGTAGCGAAAAAGAGCGCGGTCAAAAAGGCTCCACCTGCTAAGAAGCCGGCGGAGAAGAAACTAGTTGCGAAGAAAGCAGTGAAAACCGTGCCAGCAAAGAAAGCTCCAGTAGCCGCCAAAAAGGCTGCGCCAGCAAAGAAGGCTGCGCCCGCGAAGAAAGTCGCTCCAGCAAAGAAAGCTGCACCCGCGAAGAAAGTCGCTCCAGCGAAAGAGCCCGCCTCAGCGAAGAAAACCGAGCGCTCGCCAAATATCGTTAAGCCAACCCTGGCTAAGAAGGCACCAGCTAAACCTTTTCCTGCAAAACTTCAAAGCACCACAACGGGTGACTCAACAACAATCACGGTAACTCCTCGCGAGGTAAATACCGGACCTGAGGTAGTAGTTGAAGAGCGCCGTCTGGTTATGACACCTCCGCCACGTCCAGTTAAGAACTCAAAGCGTGCTCACACCCTCAAGCCCATTAAAGGTGCTCCAGCTCCACTTGTAGTGAATGAAAATGAGAACCCTTGGACCGCTGCCGAACTTAAGGCAATGAAGACCGAACTTGC
>CAIZHC010000247.1 GCA_903932705.1 uncultured Actinomycetes bacterium
ACCCAAGGTTTGGGAGTGGGTTACTCGATACTCAATCCTCTTCTCTTTCGCCATGCTCATCCTGCCATTGGTCCCAGGTCTGAAACTAACCGTTAATGGAAATACCAATTGGATTCATTTCTCTGGATTTACCATGCAGCCGTCGGAGTTTGCAAAGTTTGGTCTTATCTTGTGGTGCGCCGGACAACTGAGAAAATTTGATGAAACAGTTCAAGATCGTTCGGCAATGCGCCATATTGGATTTATTTTGGGCGGGACGGTGCCCTCCCTTGCTCTTATCCTTAAGGGTGGGGATTTAGGAACAACAGTCATTATTTTAGGAATTGTCTCGATCATGCTCTTTGTGAGCGGGTTACCTATGCGCCACTTTGTTGCGCTGGGAGGTTTAGTTTCAGTAGGTGTGGTCGCATTAATCGCGATAGCACCATATAGATTGCATCGATTCACGGCTGTGCTTAATCCCTTCGCGCCTGCCGTCTACAAGCTCGCTGGCTGGCAACCGGCGCACTCTGTAATGGGTCTTGCAAGTGGTGGACTCTTTGGGGTCGGGTTAGGTGCCAGTAGACAGAAGTGGGGAAATCTCTCTGAGGCGCATACTGATTTCATTTTCGCCGTGATCGGTGAAGAGTTAGGTCTGCTTGGGACTTTGGTAGTGCTATTTCTCTACGCCGCTTTGATCTATGGAATCTTCCGCACCGCCATGCAGACTCGAGATCTCTTCTCGCGTTATGCCTGCGCAGGTGTTGGCGCTTGGTTGATGATGCAGGTAGTTATCAATGTCGGTTCAGTAATCGGAGTACTTCCAGTCGTAGGTGTAACTCTTCCCTTTATTAGTTATGGCGGCTCTTCGTTGATTGCCAACTTCTTAGGCATTGGATATGTACTTCACGTTGCACGAACTGATCCACGAGTGAGAAGTGCAATCTCCTCACGGAAGACGAGCGATTGATGTCCAAGATTGTCTTTGCCGGTGCTGGTACCGCTGGCCATGTCGAACCAGCCTTAGCGGTAGCGCTATGGTTGAGAGCGCAAGGTCAAGAAATTGAGATGATCTTCCTTGGAACAGACGGGGGAGTAGAGAGCCGATTAGTTCCAGCTGCAAACTTTCCTTTATCGCTTATAAATAAAACTCCGTTTCCGCGCCGAATTAATGGTGAACTTTTCCGCTGGCCGCTAAATTTCGTGCGCACTCTCCGCCAAGTTAACCAAGTGGTAAAAGGCGCAGATCTGGTCATTGGTTTTGGAGGTTATGTAGCTGCCCCCGCTTATCTTGTGGCACGCGCGAAGCGCATTCCAATTATTGCGCATGAAGCAAATGCTAAAACAGGTATGGCAAATAAATTGGCAAAGTTTTGTGGCGCTACTGTGCTTCGGGCTTTTGGCGAGTCCACTCCAGAGAGAGTTGGAATTCCTCTTAGGGAATCGATTGTTCAGTTATCGCAACTTTCAGCGTCAGATCGTCTTATTGCAAAGCATCATGCCCTTCGAACTCTGCAGCTAGATCCCAACGCTCCTACAATTTTGATCTTTGGCGGCTCTCTTGGTTCTATGAAATTTAATGCAACGATTGAGGGGGCACGAACCGCAATCTCAGCCTCTGGAATTCAGATGATTCATGGGGTTGGGGTTAATAACGAACTCCCGCAGGCATCGACAGGCTATCTTCCATTGCACTACATCGACGATATGGCGTTGGCCTATTCCGCGGCAGATTTAGTTATCTCCAGGAGCGGAGCTGTAACTGTCGCCGAAGTTTCAGTGCTCGGCATTTACAGTTTGTTTATTCCATTGCCAATAGGTAATGGCGAGCAAGTTGAAAATGCCAGATCAGTAGTTGAGCAAGGCGGAGGAGAAATTTTGGATAACTCCACGTTCACTGCAGATTGGCTTATCTCAGAGGTTAGTGCGGTGATGAAGCGCGCAGAGAGTTGGCGTGCTGGCCAGAAGAGGATTGAATTCCCACTCAACGCAGCCGAGCAAATTGGACTCAGATCTCTGAAAGAATTAGCGAATGGATAACATCGCTCGCCTCGCGGGAAAGAGGATTCACTTTGTCGGCATTGGCGGCGCGGGTATGTCTGGCATAGCCAGAATCATGCTCTCAGAAGGTCTGACAATCAGCGGTAGCGATGTTCGGGAGAGCGCGATTACGCAGGCGCTTGCCACGTTGGGGGCCAAGATATTTGTCGGCCACAGCGCATCAAATATTGAGGGTGTTGATCTGCTAATAACGTCAGGCGCGATTTCGAGCGACAATCCTGAGGTAGCCACGGCAATTGCCCGTGGAATCGAGATATTAAGCAGAGCAGAAGCGCTAGCGATATTGATGGAGGGCAAACGCTCTATAGCGGTTGCAGGAACTCACGGTAAGACCACCACCACCTCGATGTTAACCGTCGCTTTGCAGGCTGCTGGCTTGGACCCTTCCTTTGCAATTGGTGGATTGATTAATAGTTCTGGAGTTAACGCCCACCTCGGAAGTGGTGACATTTTCGTGGCTGAAGCAGATGAATCAGATGGATCATTTACCGCCTATCACCCGCTCGGCGCAATTATTACAAATCTCGAACTTGATCACGTTGATCACTTTGCAACCATCGAAGATCTTTACGCAATATTCCAAGAGTTCATTGACACAATTCAAAGCGGCGGTTTCCTTGTCGCATGTACTGATGACCCGGGAGTTCAAGAACTTCTAAGTCGAGTTACACGAAACGATATTTCAATTATTGGATATGGCGAAGCAGATGCCGAGTTCCAGATTTCAAGAATTCACCTGGAGCCGGCGTCGGCCGTTGCTCGGATTACTAAAAACGGAAAAGTCTTGCCCGATCTGCAGCTTTCAATTCCTGGACTTCATAATATCTTTAACGCAACAAGCGCCTTAGCAGTAGGAGAGAAGTTAGGCGCTAGCGTCAACGATTTAATTAAAGGTCTGGAATCCTTTACAGGCTCAAGGCGTCGCTTTGAACATAAAGGTGTGGTTCAGGGAATCGAAGTGATCGATGACTATGGCCATCACCCAACGGAATTACGCGTCACGCTAGAAACTGCTAAAGCATATGTTCCTTCTGGAAAAGTGATTGTCGTATTCCAGCCACATAGATTTACCCGCACCCAAGCATTCGCCGCAGAGTTCGCGGCCGCCTTAGAAATTGCCGATCAAGCATTTGTCTTGGAGGTGTATCCAGCGAGCGAGGCGCCGATCCCAGGAGTTACATCGCAACTTATTACAAGAGCATCCTCAAGTGGAAAGATTGCATACGAACCTTCAATGCTCTCAGTCGTTCAACATGTAATCGATCGGGCTCTCCCAGGTGATTTGATTATGACCTTAGGTGCCGGGGACGTTAACTCTTTAGCCCCTGTTATTGTTCAAGCTCTTGAAGAGAGATATGCGTAAACGTAGATTCCATAATGCACCGGTGATCGTCTTAGCAATTGCCTTGCTAGGAGTTGCGGGATATTTCTTGGGGTGGTCAAAAGTCCTGGCAGTCAGAACGATAGAAATTACTGCTGCGGGCAATGAAGCGATAGTTGAGCCTCTCATCGTTCCGCGTGATCTTCGAATCGGGTTGCCAATCGCCAGAGTAAGTGTGCAGAGAATTAATAGTGACCTGGCAGGTCTTTCGTGGATTAACGAAATCAAAGTTAATCGTCGTTGGTTAGCTCACGATGTTCGAATTGTTATTACAGAGAGAGAAGCAGTGGCTCAGTATCTTGATTCAAAGGGATCCACCGAATACTTCGACTCCACTGGCCATAACTTCACATCGCCCAATCCACCTACTGGAATTCCAACTATCGACTTCGCAACCGAAAGCCCAATAGCGCGAACTGCAATAGCCACATTCTTATCTCAAACTCCGAGTGATCTCACCAGCAATCTGTTGAGTCTTGAAGTAAATAAGAAGAATGAGATTCAACTAACAACATCAATTCCTGGATACCAAGCACTCGCCATCTCATGGGGGAGCGCGGAAGAAATTCCACTCAAAGTAAAGGTTTTACGCCAACTTTTAACACTTCCCGAAAATAATAAGATTTCAAGCGTTGATCTCTCATCGCCACTCACTCCAATTGTTAAGTAATTACTCTCAACAACTCATTGAGAGATTGCTCCGCTAGGAATCGTGTCGGTATTTGCTTGCCTTAGGTGCTGAGCCTACTTTTACGCATCAGATGGCGAACGTGCTTTAAGTCTCAAGTAAAGATTTAGAGTCCTAGGAGAGGTATATCGTGGCGACACCGCAAAATTATTTAGCCGTTATCAAAGTAGTAGGTATTGGTGGCGGAGGAGTGAACGCTGTCAATCGCATGATTGAAGCGGGACTCAAAGGTGTGGAATTTATTGCCATCAACACTGATGCACAACAACTCATCATGAGTGATGCAGATGTGAAACTCGATATTGGTCGCAAATCAACACGTGGACTCGGCGCAGGTGCATCACCCGAAGTCGGTCGCCAAGCAGCGCTTGATCACATTGAAGAGATTGAAGAAGTTCTTCGTGGTGCAGATATGGTCTTTGTTACAGCAGGTGAAGGTGGCGGAACTGGAACTGGTGGCGCACCCATCGTTGCGAAAGTTGCTAAAGATCTGGGCGCACTCACTGTTGGTGTAGTTACCAAGCCTTTCTCATTTGAAGCGAAGCATCGAACTATTCAAGCTGAAGAGGGAATTGAATTACTTCGCAATGAAGTAGATACTCTCATTGTTATTCCAAATGATCGTTTGCTAGCAATTTCAGATCGTTCCATTACGGCGGTTGAAGCTTTCCGTAGCGCTGATCAAGTCTTGCTCTCAGGTGTGCAGGGAATCACCGATTTGATTACTACTCCAGGTTTAATCAATCTCGACTTCGCTGATGTGAAGAGCGTGATGCAAGGAGCAGGTTCTGCGCTCATGGGAATTGGTTCAGCTCGTGGAGAGGCACGCGCAACTCGCGCTGCAGAGCTCGCAATAGCTAGCCCACTTCTAGAAGCCTCAATTGATGGTGCGCGAGGCGTACTTCTCTCTATCGCGGGAGGTTCAGATCTCGGACTCTTCGAATTGAGCGAAGCAGCGGAGTTAGTCGCGAAATCTGCGCATCCTGATGCGAATATCATCTTTGGTACGGTCATCGATGATGCGCTTGGTGATGAAGTCCGAATTACAGTTATCGCTGCAGGATTTGATGGTGGAGTTCCAAAACGTGCTCCTATGCCAACAATCAGCACCGCATCGCTCACCGGCCAAGCTGATCCGATTGCTGCCAATGATCCGATAGCAGTTGCCTTGGATCTCTCCGGGATTGAAGATACTGCCGAGGTAAATCTTTCAACTCCAGTCCCATCCTCTCGCCGCCGCGTCACATTTGAAGATCTAGTGAATGAGGATGACATAGACGTTCCTGACTTTATGAAGTAAATGTCTCGAACACTCTTTACCTCGCGTGATGGTGGGGATCTCAAAGATTTAGCAGGTAGGGAATCTTTGCGAGTAGAACTCTCCATGGAGAAATTGATTTTCATGCACCAGACCCATAGCGACCTGGTCTTGGTTGTTGATGGTTCAGAGGGTGAGCCAATGTGTGATGCGCTAGTAACTCGATCAAAAGGTGTGGCTTTGGCGGCAATGGCTGCTGATTGCATGCCAGTGACTTTCACATCTGATTGGGTTGTGGGCATTGCTCATGTGGGAAGAGTGGGATTGGTAAAGGGGATAGCGCAAAAGACGGTGGAGGTAATGCACGGGTTAGGTGCTGGCAAAATTTCAGCGTTCATTGGTCCCAGTATCTGCGCAAAATGTTACGAAGTTTCCCCTGATATGTATGAAGAGGTAACCACTTTAATTCCTTCTACTGCAACCTCGTTCGAACTGCATTCACTCGATCTACAATCCGGCGTAACGACCCAGTTGGAATCTCTTGGAGTCGAAGTAGAGAACGTTGGAATCTGTACATTAGAAAATTCAGATTACTTCTCCTTTAGAGGCGGAGATTTGAGCGCTCGGCAAGCAGGGATAATTTCGCTATGAACCGTGCTGAAGAAGTTGCCTATAACTTAACTCGAGTTCAGGAGAAGATTGCTCAGGCGGCGGCAGCTTCGGGCAGAGTTCTTGACGAGATTACTTTGATCGCAGTAACTAAGAATTTTCCAGTGAGCGATGCCCAAATTCTTTACGATCTAGGAATCCGCAATATGGGAGAGAATCGCGATGAGGAGGGTGCTCGAAAATCAGAGCAGTTGCCGGCAGATATACGCTGGCACTTTCAGGGTCAGATTCAGAGCAGGAAGATTAAATCTATTTCTAGCTGGGCTGATGTGGTCCACTCTCTCGA